>SXQI01000219.1 GCA_005793025.1 Verrucomicrobiales bacterium | reverse complement strand
GGGCCGTTGGGTTCGGGTCTCAACATCGGGCTTTCCTTGGACGTCCTCCAGCGTTATTAGGACATTATTCGTGGTCTCGAACGCAACGGGTGCTATATCCCGACGACCACTCAGCTCCGCGAACCTGCCCTAGATTTCGACCGTAAGAGATTCCTTGGGGGGGAGTCACCGGAATCGAAAAGGCTTGTCCGAGTAACTGGACAATTCACCGCTTCAACTAGTGAAACGAAAGCACGACCCAAAAGTGTCCAAGCAGTGTCCAAGCACGTTTTTTAATCTTTTCGTTTTCGTTCGTAAGTCGTTGGTGGAGAATGGTGCGTCGAGCAGGACTTGAACCTGCAACATTCTGATCCGAAGTCAGATACTCTATCCAATTGAGCTATCGACGCCCGCCTCCACGGTGAGAACACCGTGGGGTGTCCCTCAAGGTATAATTGTGAGCCATCCCGTTGTCAAAACTCCACAATGAAAATCTATCAACAATTCGGGCGGCTCATTAGGGAAATGGCTCCTCGGACAGGAATTCCGGGTGCTTAGTTGGGTTATCGCTTTTCAGCACGTGAGGGTTCAGTCAAGCTCGGGCAATGTTGACGGGGTGTTTAGGTGGTTGGAGCTCGGGTTTAGGTTGGTTGCGGTTTTTTATCTGCATCGTACTTTTTCCCGTCGTCCTCGCGCACCAACCCAGCGATAGTTACCTCAGCTTAACGATTTCTTCCAATAGGTTGGAGGGACAATGGGACATCGCTCTGCGGGACTTGGATTTTTTCCTCCAGTTAGATTCGGACAAAAATGGTCAAATCACGTGGGGAGAATTGGAGGACAGACAAAAGGACGTTGAACACCTCGCTTACACCCACCTCCTGTTACAAGCCGACCAGGCAACGATTCCCGCACAATCTGCAGATCTCCTCGTTGCGGAGCACAATGACGGGAGCTACGCCGTTCTGAGGTTCACTGCTCCGCTCCCTCAACATGCTCAGGAGTTAAGGCTCGAATACTCTCTCCTCTTTGAAACAGATTTCCAGCATCGAGGTTTTTACCAAATCCTGCATCGTGGCCAAACGCAGAGCGGAGTGTTCAGCCCGTTCGAAAAAGTTTACCGTTGTGCTCTAGGTGAGGCTCCAACTCTACCATCCTCGAACCAAGGATTTCCCGCGTTTTTGCTCGAGGGGATCCGACACATCTGGATCGGTTTCGATCACATTCTGTTTCTATTAGCGTTGTTGCTCCCTTCTGTCTTGAGACGACTTCGTGATAAATGGGTGGCAATCCCCACATTTCGCGAAGCATTCATTGGGGTTCTGAAAGTCGTCACCGCGTTCACCATCGCCCATTCCATCACGCTCTCCCTCGCGGTTCTGGATTTAGTCCAATTACCGTCACGTTTAGTGGAGTCCACCATCGCGGCTTCCGTTGTGTTCGCCGCGTGTAACAATATCCGGCCAATTTTCGTCGAACGCGGATGGATTGTTGCGTTTGTTTTTGGGCTGATTCACGGGTTTGGGTTTGCCAATGTGCTCTCCGATCTCGGGCTCCCCACAGCCTCGTTGGCCTCTGCATTGTTTGGGTTTAATCTTGGGGTCGAACTCGGCCAACTCGCAATCGTCTCCGTGTTTCTGCCGATCGCTTTTTATTTACGGGGTTCGTCCTTCTACCAATACTTCACCTTGAAATTCGGCTCTGCTGCCATCGCAGTGCTCGCCGCCTTGTGGTTGTGCGAACGAGTGTTCGCAATCAAACTTCTACCGTTTTAAAACAACTTCCGATTGCACGGTCGCAACGGATTTGCATACTCTGACGCCGATAAACATTATGAAAAAATCGCCCAAACCGGCTGAGAACCGCTCGATCGCTCGTGAACATTCCGCCAAAGTCGTGGAAGGTGCAGATCGCGCCGCCAGCCGCGCCATGCTTCACGCCGTTGGGTTCTCAACGGGTGATTTCAAAAAATCCCAAATCGGAATCGCCTCCACTTGGAGCATGGTCACGCCGTGCAACATGCACATCGACAAGCTCGCAGTCGAAGCCGCCATCGGCACCAATGAAGCGGGCGGAAAAGCGGTCATTTTCAATACGATCACGATCTCGGACGGCATCTCGATGGGAACCGAGGGAATGAAATACTCCCTCGTCTCGCGTGAGGTCATCGCTGACTCGATCGAGACCGTCGTGGGTTGTGAAGGTTTTGATGGTGTCGTTGCGATTGGTGGTTGCGACAAAAACATGCCCGGTTGCATCATGGCTTTAGCTCGGCTCAATCGACCCGGGATTTTTGTTTATGGTGGGACAATTCTCCCCGGCTGTTTTCAGAATCGCAACGTGGATGTTGTGTCCGTCTTCGAGGCGGTTGGGGCCCACGCAAACAAAAAGATTTCCGATCAAGACCTTGCTGGCATTGAGCAATGTGCCATTCCCGGTCCCGGTTCCTGTGGGGGTATGTATACTGCCAACACGATGGCGAGCGCGATTGAGGCTCTCGGAATGAGCCTCCCGAACAGTTCGGCTCAAGCCGCTGTTTCCAAAGAAAAAACCATCGACTGCCAGCGCGCCGGTGCGGCGGTTGTCGAGTTGCTTCGGTTGGGAATCCGCCCTCTCGACATCATGACGCGCAAAGCGTTTGAGAACTCGATCACCGTTGTCATCGCCCTCGGAGGATCCACAAATGCAGTTCTCCATCTTCTCGCCATGGCTCATGCCGCAGGCGTTAAACTTTCCATCGACGATTTTACGAAAATCGGAAAACGCGTCCCAGTTCTTGCTGATCTCAAACCAAGCGGCCGTTTTGTCATGGCTGAACTCGTCGCCATTGGTGGCATTGTTCCGCTCATGAAGACCCTGCTAGACGCCGGTCTGCTCCATGGTGATTGCCTCACAGTGACGGGCAAAACTCTGGCTGAGAACCTCAAAAACGCCCCCAAATACCCCGCAGGCCAAGAGATTATCCGTCCCCTGAACAACCCCATCAAAGCGAACAGTCACCTCGTGATCCTTTACGGGAACCTCGCTCCGACGGGTGCCGTCGCCAAAATCAGCGGCAAAGAGGGTCTCGAATTTACCGGTAAAGCCCGCGTCTTTAATTCGGAAGAATCCGCGTTGAAAAAAATTCTGGATGGCACGATTAAAAAGGGGGATGTGATTGTCATCCGAAACGAAGGTCCTCGAGGCGGTCCCGGCATGCGGGAAATGCTCGGCCCTACCAGTGCTGTCATGGGTCGTGGCCTCGGCAAGGATGTCGCACTCATCACCGACGGCAGATTCTCAGGCGGTAGCCACGGCTTTGTTGTCGGCCATATCTCACCCGAAGCCTATGTCGGTGGACCGCTCGCCATCGTGAAGAACGGCGATTCCATCACCATCGATGCCCGCAAGCACACGTTGAACCTGAACGTTCCAGCGAAGGAAATCAAAAGCCGACTCAAAGCTTGGAAGCAACCCAAACCCCATTACACCAAGGGTGTTCTTGCAAAATACTCCAACCAAGTCAGCTCAGCCCACTTGGGAGCAGTCACCGATCTGAACTTGGAAGTTTGAAAACGATCCTGCGACCCTAGATTTTTTTCAAAATCTCCAACCAACGCTTCCAAGCGTCCTCGCGTGCTTTTTTATTCACTGCGCTGGCGTCCGGAGCTTCCCCTGCACGCATAAAACCGTGACCTGCACCTTCGTAGGTCACCGGTTCAAAGGTTTTCCCCGCCTTTTTCATGAGATCGGCGGACTTCGCCAATGT
>SXQI01000023.1 GCA_005793025.1 Verrucomicrobiales bacterium | reverse complement strand
CGGCATGTGGACACTAGGCGGAAGTTCCATCCCATCAAAACCAGGGGGTTGAGAATCACCCGTAAGAAAACGTGATTGGCGTGTCGCATCAATCTCTACGAACGCATGATGCACCACCTTGTTGTTGCCGGGACGGAATTCCACGGCGCGGACGTAACGATTCTCCAACCCGGGAATCGGGACAACAAAATTCCGGTAAAGATCTTTTCCTTCTGCTGGAAGTTTGAAGGCCGACGGTAGGGTGACCACCATGTCAGGAGGGCCCAGCTCCCATTCATCAGGCCATTGTGGAAGTTTGGGAATCGCCTCACGAGATCCTTCGGTCGCACCTTCGGCAAGCCATTGCTGGATCACTCCCCGTTGTTGCACTGTGAGGGAACGATCCCCTACGAACTTCGCGTAACCCGCCGCAGGTAGCCAAGGGGGCATGAATCCAGACTCGAGCACTTCTTGGATCATCTTGCCTCGGTCTTTGACGTCCTGATAGGTCAGCAGGGAGAAAGGTCCGGACTGGCCGGGGCGATGGCAGGAGGAACATTTGTTGAAGATGATCGGCGCGACGTCTTGGCTAAAAGTTAACGTTTTCGGTGAGTGCGGGGTGTAAGTCGCTTGTAGAACCTGAGGCGATTTCTTGGAGGAAAGGTAACCCGCGACAACCGCCACTCCAAACACTGCCAAAGCAACGAAGATCAGTTTTATTCCCGATATTTTTGGCCGGGTTGACTTGGATGATTCAAGTCGAACTGGGTCAGAGTTTGGTTTCGTTTTTTGCTTCATTTGTTCCGGTTAATATAACAACCCACCGCTTGGGTGCTGCTCGGTGTCACGGTTTTGCCGTTGGCGAGTTGCTCCAATACATAACGGAGATTTTGTTCCGTGGCTTCTGGGCGTGAGCTTCCAAAATCGACATGGCGATTGTCAATCCGCCCGTGATAGACCAATTGACCGTCAGGAAGAAACACCGCCGCTTCGGGAGTGACGGTGACCTGACTCAAAGCCACGAGGGTTTGTTCGGTATCACGAATAACATCCTTAGGAAGTTCGAATTCCTGTTGGTGGGTTCGAAGCTCCGTGACGGGTGTCTCGGAGTCGGGATAGACCAACCATAGGCTGAACCCACGAGCGGTGAATTCCTCATGCAATCGTCGAATCTCTGGCGCGTACTTGTTTGAAATAGGACAATCGACTCGGATAAAAATCAACACCACTCCGAAACCGGGATTGCGTGCGAATGGGCGGACTGAGTTACCCTCTAAATCGATACCGGACACGGTAGTCGCTACCGACTCGACCGGTGAGGATGAGTGCGGCGACTGAAAAAAAACAACAGCCACAATGACACTCAATACTAAAAGTGTTCCGTAAACTTTCATGGGAACAGCCCGCAAGTTCATTTGGAGGCCTCCGCAGTATCAGGCCGAGGACAACGAAAAAGAGTGGGTCGCCGATCTTTTGGATCCTGTTCACGGGTCTCACAATTATTGTCAGTCAATAGCCAGAAATGATGATCATCTACAGCAAGGCCCTCCATCGTTCCTGTGGGATACCTGCTCTGATAGCGATGTTCAGGTGCGTTTTCTAGTTTTTTATAATCATACTCCGCGAGAACTTGGTGCGTCCGAGGATCCACTTTTAGGACCACCTGTTGATGCCGACAGAGGACGAACAAAAATCCACGAAACCAACAAAGATCAGAGTAATGCAAAAAGCTAAACCCGCTCCTTCGGGGCGACACCTCAAAATGATCGATGATTTTGTAATTGTTGATATCGATGACGAAAATGCGTGCAGAGCTGCGTTCGTTGGCGACATAAAGCCGCTGATCATCTCCCACTGCGATCCCCTCGAATGAAGCGTTCTTGTCGCTGCTAAAAAAACGACGCACAGGCGACCAATCGATTGGAAGCCGTTCGACCAAGGTTTTAGAGGGGTCGAACCGTAGAATCCAACGGTTGGCCTCCTCGCAGCTATAAAGCCGACCCTGAGCATCCACGCTGAGACCTTCGGTGTCATATCGATCAAATTTTTCCCGAGCAAAAGGAAGTAGTTGTAACCGGGTAAAACAGTTGGTCACCATCGAAACACCTGCCACTCGTGATCCGAGTTCTCCTTCGGTTTTGGGGAGGTGAATCTGCCAAACATCCGGGTCGCGATCATGCACCGTCAGCAGTCGGCCTTTTGCATCGAGAGCAAGCCCAGAGGTATCAAAACGCATGCCCGAAGGCATGGTGACCCTCCAGTAATCATTCGCCCGGAGTTCGTATTGAGCAGGACCTCCTTTGGCCATCACCAAGGTGGTTCCAATACCCAATCCCAACCCCATCAGGAGCAGAATCGATCGGCCCAACCTCGTGGAGCAACACAACATTCTTTCACGCTACCTCAAACCACCAATCGGCACCAGCAAGGGCTGCTCGTGTTCTACTCTCAATTTTGTCCGAACACATTTGTTTTGCTCGCAGGCCCGAGGGCGTTAGGGTTTGGGCTCGTATGTTTCCTCTCGCTGAGTTGGATAAAAAACATGTGTGGCACCCGTTCACACAGATGCAAGATTGGTTAGGAAACGAACCGATTGTGATTACCTCTGGAGAGGGTTCGATTCTCGAAGCTGCCGATGGGCGAACCTATCTCGATGCGAACTCTTCGATCTGGACCAACCTTCATGGCCACCGAAATCCTACGTTGGATAAGGCGTTGAGGAAACAGCTAGGAAAAGTGGCTCACACGTCGTTCTTGGGACTCGCCAACGAACCTGCCTCAATCCTAGCGGGCGAGTTGGTGCGGCTGGCTAATCCAGTTGGATTGTCCGAAGGACTGGGTTCCGAAGCGACGTTATCCAAAGTATTTTTTTCGGATGATGGTTCAACCGCGATGGAAGTTGCGTTAAAACAGGCCTATGAATTCGCTCGGCGGAGCGGGTTATCTGAATCGCCTAGGTTTCTTTCGCTGGACGGTGCCTACCACGGTGACACCTTGGGTGCGGTGAGTTTGGGGCATATCGATCTGTTCCACAAAAGTTACGCAAACCTTTTGTTTCCCACGGATAAAGTGATGAGCCCCTATTGCTATCGGTGTCCCTTTAATCGGGCGAAGCCGGAGCGAGCGGATGCGAGGACTTACCGAGTCTGCGGATGGGAATGCGTGTCCAAGGTAGAGGAGGCTTGCGCAACAAAGCATAGCCAAGGAGAACCTTACGCAGCGATGGTGGTCGAACCGGGGCTTCAGGGTGCTGCGGGGATG
>SXQI01000218.1 GCA_005793025.1 Verrucomicrobiales bacterium | reverse complement strand
ACCATTCATCCTGAGTATCGAACCCCGGCCAACCTCAGCCCCAAACCACTGGGTGAAGAGTATACTTCCGCGAACACGGATCAATTGACTGAGATCAAGGACATCGAGATTCTGCTGGATGCGATGGGTTCCTCGGAACTGTCCAGCGAGAACCGAGGGCTCGAGCGTAAATGAGTCTGAACCAGTTCATTCGCCAACGGCTACGTCCTCTCAGAGTGTCTGATTATACCGCGCAGTTAGTCGGACGCGGGGATTGTAAGACCGGTTTGGACATCGGATGTGGAAGCCACTCGGACTTGAGCGCGTTTCGCCCTAAGTTGAGGACAGTGGGAATCGATGCTTTCCCAATGGCCATTGAGCTGGCGAAGGCAAAGAACCTTCATGACGATTATTTGGTGGCCGACATTCTTAGAGAGGATGCCCACTCAATATTGGAGCGAGTCAATAACGGCAACAAATTCGATGTCGTTAGTCTTTACGGGGTGATTGAGCATGTGCCGAAGGAACTAGGATTTGAATTGTTGAGGCGATGCGAGGAATTAACCAGCAAATACGTGATTCTTGAAACTCCCAATGGATTTGTGGAACAAGGCCCCGAATTCGGTAATGAGTTTCAGCGACATCTCTCGGGTTGGTTCGTTCATGATTTCGAAGGGATTGGCTACAAACTTTTTGGGACAACGGGAACGAAATACCTCCGCGATTATATGGCGGGTCCAAGGTTCAACTTTCCGATGTGCATTACTTTGGATGAGGTTTTAACGTTTTTGTTGCGAATTAACAAAAACCCAAAGCACGCGTTTAATCTCGTTGCCATCAAGGATGTTCGAGGTACTTATGCCCGGCATAAAACACAGGTTCGTCGGTAAATGATCCACGATCGCGAATGTTTTGTTTTTGGAATGACCGCTTATGACCTGTGCGCCGATCACACAATGCCGCGGATGTCATGCACCCGTTGAGAAATGCGAGGTGGTCCTCACGATGGATCCCATGCCGTTGGCTGGAGTATTTAGTCCAACCGAAGCAGCAGCTTTGGCAGCACCCCTAGTTCCCCTGACTTGGTTGTTGTGCTCGGAGTGTGAACTGGTGCAAGTGGCAGAAAACGTCTCAGACACCACGTTGTTCTCACACTACAACTACGCATCATCAACCGTCTCTGGGCTCGTCCAACACTTCGTGGGTTACGCGGAGTTCTTAAAGACTCGGTATTCCGGAATTGAAGCCCTTACGTTCCTAGAGATCGGGTGCAACGATGGGGTCCTGCTGCAACGACTTCCAAGGAATTGGAAATTGGTGGGGGTTGATCCAAGTGATGTCGCCCTACGCGCTACCCTCTCACCAGTTCCTTACATGCTCCATAATCAGCCTTTCACTCAAGGACTGGTTCTGGATCAACGTTTGGAAGGAAAAATAGACGTTATTTCAGGCTCGAATTGTTTAGCACATATTTCTGATTTGAGAAATGTTTTCGAGGCGGTCTCGCTCGCTCTCCGAATCGGAGGAGAATTCTGGCTGGAAGTGCATGATCTCCGCTCACTCCTTCGTGGGTTTCAGTGGGACACCATTTACCATGAGCATAAAGCCGAATGGAGCGAACAATCTCTTCAACACTGTCTTGGGCCTTTAGGATTCTCCCATGTTCAAACGTTCAGAACTTCCATGCATGGTGGGGCACTGCGGATTTGCTTTCGGAAGGAACCTCAAGCAGGAATCTGCGTTGCGCAACCGGTTGTCCTGAGACCTCTCCTACGCCGACTTCAGGGCGCCTATCAGGCTCGGTATGAAACCCCAGCCGTGCGGGCTCTCATCGAAACTAAACGCAGAGGCGACTGTATCGCCGCCTACGGTGCTGCTGGTCGTGCAAATGTTTATCTAAACCAACTGCATGAACTGCGTTTTGATTACATCGTAGATGAGGCCCCGTTGAGGTTAAACAAGTTTATTCCTCGGGTGGCGACTCCGATTGTGCCGCCGAGTCGATTGGTGGAGCAGCCTGCCAAGGATTGTCTGATCACAGCTTGGAATTATCGCGAGGACATCATCCGCAAGAATCCGGCGCATTCTGGGACATGGCTGACGGCATTTGAGGAGGATTGATGCGAATTTGTGTTCTAGGTCATAGAGGGATGCTAGGGCATATGGTGGCTCGCTACCTCAGCAAGACAGGGTTCGATGTGTTAACGATTCCTCAACGTTTTCACCCGGATGACCATGGAGCTTTTCTGGAAGCAGTGAATCTCGCCAAACCTGATTGGTGCATCAACTGCATTGGGGTTCGGGAAAGTAATGGGACCACTGCGGCGCAAATTTTCGCGATCAACGCTGAACTCCCTCAATTGCTCTCTCATTCATTGTCGACCTCCATTCGGTTGGTTCATGCAAGCACGGACGGAGTGTTTCAGAACCATCCCTCTGACCGGCTCCACTCCGAGATCCCGGATGCTACGGATACTTACGGACTTTCAAAGCGAGCGGCGGAGAAGGCGGTTTTGGAAACAAGACACTTCGTAATCCGGTGTTCGATAATCGGGCCCGAGTTGAATACAAATCGGAGCTTACTGAGTTGGATCCTGAGTCAGAAGGGAGTCGTCCAAGGTTTTACCAATCACCTTTGGAATGGTGTCACTAGCCTAGAATGGGCAAAGATTTGTCAGCGGTTGTTGGGAGGGGAACGATTTGGTGTTGGTAATCTGCTCCAACCCGGATTCACCCCAGCCTGTTCGAAGTATGAATTGATAAGCCGAATCGTAGAGGATTGGAAACATGATTTGGCCATTGAGGCTGTGGAATCGCAAGTGGCTGTCACAAGAACTCTGATCCCAAATATTCGAACTGAGCCGATAGGCACTCAACTTCGAGAGCTGCGGGATTACATCTGATCGATCATCGCTATGATTCACGTCACCACCGTTATTCCCGTTTACAATGGCGAACGATTCTTGGGAGCTACACTTCAGTGCATCGCGGATCAAACCCGTCGCCCAGATCTCTTGGTGGTGATCGATGATTGCTCTCGGGACGGGACCTGCGAGTTGGTCAGAGGATTTCAAAAGGCACACCCAGAAATCAATTGCGAATTGCGAATCAACGAGTGCAACCAAGGATTGTTCAAAAACCTTAATCTCACTCTGCAACTGGCTGCGCACACGGATTACCTGCATATACTTCTCGCGGATGATTTAGTGCTCCCTACGTTTTTGAGTCGGTTGATTTCTGTGTTGGAAAACCATCCAAGTTTAGCTCTCGCCTTCAGCTTGACCGAAGCGATCGATCAGATTGGCGTTTTAATCCCATTTCTACATCGGCGGAAAGCGACCGGGATCAATCAGTTAACCCAGTCTGAGTTGCTGCGGAGACAAAGCGAATTACAAACACTGTTCTGTGGTTCGGTCCTGTTGAAAACGAATCATCAGGATCTACCGTGCAGATTCCGATTGGATATGCCACAGACTGCGGACTGCGTATTCTATGCTGAAATAGCGACTCACTGCCGGGCAATTCTGGAGGTTGGTGAAGTGCTCTGCCAGATCCGATCCCACCCTCACAGCGCGACTTCCCAGAATGTTAAAAAAATCCAATCATGGGTATTGGATGAATGGAAAGCGATGGAACTGGCACATGAAATGCTAGCTGCGGGGGGGCTTGCCCGTTGGATAAGGAAACATAAGTTGCTGTGCTTGTTTGCTGCCAGATCATACGTGAAGATTCAGGGAACCCGAGATGAAACACCCGAATTCGCTATGCAAATCCGTTCGGCAACGCTCGGCATTGTTTCCCTTACACATTGGGTCTCAGGGAGAATTGCAGTCGCATTAAGAGATTTTTGGGTTGATATTTTGTCAAGAAAACCTAAGATGCTTCTATTATAGACTTTAACATTTTTAAAATGAACTCCTGTTCGATGTTTTTCTGGACTCGATAAACACCCCGTCACCCCGTCACCCCGTCACCCCGTCACCCCGTCACCCCGTCACCCCGTCACCCCGTCACCCCGTCCGATGAGCAAACAGAATCCTTACTTTCTTTCCTCAGGTGTAGAACTTGATGAGAAGGTTCACCTTCAAGTTTTTGGATTAAAAGAAACCAACGACTGCCCGGATTATTCGGTGAGTCAGAAGATGGCGGAGCGGGTGCGAGTTAAACTTGTCAAACGTTTCAAAATCCCAATCGTCTTTGGCGAGACTTCTATTAGAACCCGGGATCGGAGGTTTTTTGCACGGTGGGAGACAGATCCGAGCACCTCTACGGAAGTTCTCGCGGAGTCGATTCCCTTAGCGATTTGTCGGCTGGCGATCCTCATCACCGATAAGCACAAGTAACCGACTTTCGATACGGAGGTTCCTGATGAATTCCCGGGCTATTTATTTCGATTATAACGCCACAACACCAGTGGACCGTGCGGTGCTTGAGGAGATGCGTCCTTATCAAGAGGAGATTTGGGGAAATCCCTCGAGCGTTCATCAGATTGGTCGCCGGGCTCGAGCCTGCCTTGACGAGGCCCGGGATCGGGTTTCCAAGGTGCTTATAGCTAAGCCGAGTGAGGTTGTTTTCACGAGCGGAGGGACGGAGAGCAACAATCTCGCTATTTTTGGCACGGCACGACTCCTTCGCGGGAAAGGGAGGCATTTAATCACGTCTCCCGTGGAGCATCACGCAGTCCTTCATTGCTTCGATTATCTTGAGAAAAAGGAAGGTTTCCGAGTTACACGCCTGCCCGTGGATCGAGACGGGATGGTTGATCCCGAGTCCGTCAAAACAGCAATCACTCCGGAGACGATTCTGGTTTCTGTGATGGCAGCGAATAATGAAACAGGTATGCTTCAACCGGTAAGAGAAATCGGAAACACCTGCCGCGAACGGGGTGTCCTGTTCCATACCGACGCTGCGCAATGGTTCGGCAAACAAAGCGTGCCTGATATAGGTTTCTTCAACGCCGATCTTGTCTCGATCTGTGCGCACAAATTCCACGGTCCCAAAGGAGCCGGTGCCCTTTACATTCGGTCACCTCTGCTCCCGGACCCGATTCTTTTCGGAGGGGGCCACGAGAATGAAAGGCGGGCTGGGACGGAGAATCTAGCCGCCACGATTGGTTTGGCACGGGCGATGGAAATGTTCGTGGCGAACCCCGTTTTTGCGCAGGATTCCCTTCGAGAATGGACTGAACGCTTGGCCAAAGCTGCCGAAGCAATTCCCGGAGTTGAGGTCCGTGGTTCACGGCATCACAGATTAGCCAATACCATCGCTTTCACGGTAGAAAACGCTGATAGCATTGCACTGATGGCTTCCTTAGACCTCGAAGGTGTGTGTGCCTCGAGTGGATCGGCTTGTTCCGCAGGTTCGTTGGAACCCTCGCATGTGCTGAGTGCGATGGGGGTTCCCCGGGATCTTGCGAATTCGTTTGTTCGATTCTCATTGGGGAGAGGGACCACTGCGGATGAAATCACCGCTGTGGAAAACCTATTGCCAAGAATTGTTGGAGTTTTGCGAGCAGCACGTTGATGGTGGGCAGCCTTGCGGCTGATGCAGATTGTGTTACACCTCTTGGCACGATTGATCAAAACCATGTTTAGAGCCATCCTTTTTCGCAGCACATTCCTGTTGGTCCTCTCGGCTTGGTTCGCCCAAGGAGCACCGTTGTCACTCCATCCTCGGAACCCGCATTATTTCAATTTCCAAGGCCGCCCGACAGTATTGATCACCTCCGGGGAACATTACGGGGCCTTGGTAAATCTTGATTTCGATTACGTCCAGTATTTCGACACGTTAGCAGCCGATGGACTGAATCTCACTCGCACATTTCTCGCCTATCGAGAGCAACCCGGTGCCTTCAATATCGCCGGCAATAGTTTGGCACCCAAGCAAGATCGCTTCATTACTCCTTGGGCTAGGAGTTCAGTTACAGGTTACTTTGACGGTGGGAACAAATTCGATCTCACTCAGTGGAACCCAAAATATTTCGAACGCCTGCATGATTTTGTGCGGCAATCTGCCAAACGTAGGATCGTTGTAGAAGCCAACTTGTTTAGCTGTTTTTACAGCGAATCATCGTGGAACACCCACCCATTTAACCTAAGAAACAACATCAACGGTGTGGGAAGCGGGCCGTGGGATCAGATCCTAACCTTGCGGGATGCGGAGTTGACGAAACATCAAGCCGCCTATGTCCAAAAAGTGATGAACGAGTTGAGAGAATTTGACAATGTGTATTATGAGATTTGCAACGAACCTTATATCGGTGGAGTTACACGCGAGTGGCAAGATCATATCGTAAAGGTAATCACGGAAACGCAGCGGAATTGGAAACGGAAGTTTTTGATTTCAGAGAACGTCGCAAACGGATCCGCGGTTGTGGTGAACCCAAATCCTGCCATCTCAATTTTCAACTTTCACTACGCGACACCCCCATCCGCAGTGGGTCTGAATTACGGCTTGGATAAGGTAATTGGAGATAACGAGACTGGGTTTCGGGGCACGAACGACGCTGTGTACCGAATGGAAGGCTGGGATTTTTTGATGGCTGGCGGCGGGTTATACAACAATCTGGATTACTCTTTCATCGCAGGCCATGAGGATGGCACGTTCGCATATCCACAGACCCAACCAGGCGGCGGAACTGTAGCGTTGCGTAAACAGTTGGGTTTATTGCACAGTTTTTTCCGAAAATTCGATTTTCTACACTCCAAACCGATTGATGATCTGGTCGCCGCCCCGTTGTTCAGTAGCCACAGTGTCCGAGGGTTAGGGACACTCAGCGGGAAATATGTCATTTATTTGCGGCAAAGCACACCTCCGTCCTATTCGGTTCGATGGTCTGGCACGATGGAAGTCCCCACCACGGGAGCTTATACATTGCACACGGTCTCCAATGACGGCGTCCGACTATGGTTGGATGAAAAGAAGCTGATCGATAACTGGACAGATCACGGGGAGACTGAGGACGTTGCCAACATTC
Organism: Verrucomicrobiales bacterium; assembly: GCA_005793025.1. GTDB lineage: Bacteria > Verrucomicrobiota > Verrucomicrobiia > Limisphaerales > SXQI01 > SXQI01. The sequence continues at coordinate 3,378 of SXQI01000218.1, read as the reverse complement.
AGTTGGAAGCCAAAAGGAAATACCCGCTGAAGCTTGAGTATTTTTATACGGGCGGACAGAGCATCATCAAACTGCTTTGGAAGAACTCCGACGGAGTGAAAGTTCCCGTGCCAGAATCGGCTTTTGGAAATGGTCTGAAGGCAGATTATTTCCTCGGTCGAGATTTAACGACCCCGTGGAAAAGCCGAGTCGACTCGCAGATCTTTTTTGCTTGGGGCACTGATTTTCCGTTCCCACAAAGCAATTCTGGCGCATTGAACCAACTCGTTCTGAATCTTCCTCCTGGAGCATACAAATCCGAATTCACCGAGCCTGCAACAGGCCGTGTTTTGAAAAAAACTACTTCTCGCACGGTCGCCAACAGATTGACCTTGGAACTTCCAACTTTCCATGAGGACCTTGCCATTAGGTTAACTCGCCAATGAGTCTCAGATTAAAGCCTCTGCATCCAGCACTTGTCTCCTAGTCTCTAGACTGAGATAAAAGGGGAACCTGATGAATATTTACGACGAACTTCAATGGCGCGGACTGATTGCGGATTGTACCGATGTGGATCAATTGCGCCTCCGCCTATCGTCTGGTCCGATGACTCTTTACGCAGGTTTTGATCCTACAGCTGATAGTTTGCACGTCGGCAACCTTGTTCCCCTGATTGCACTCAGGAGATTCCAATTGTGCCGCCACAATCCCATCGCCCTTGCCGGTGGTGCCACAGGATCCATTGGAGATCCCTCTGGTAAATCAGCTGAGAGAAACCTTCTGACCCATGCGGTATTGAAAGGAAATATCGCCAGCGTAAAGCAGCAGTTGCACCAACTACTAGATTTTGAGGCATCAACGAATCCTGCGCGATTGTTGGATAACGATTCTTGGACGGCACCCATTTCGTATTTGGATTTCCTTCGTGATATCGGGAAATTCTTTACCGTGAATATGATGGTTGCGAAGGAAAGCGTGAGAGCCCGAATGGAGGACCGTGAGGTTGGCATCAGTTATACCGAGTTCAGTTACATGCTGCTTCAAGCTTTCGATTTCTATCACCTCCGCAAAGAGCATGGGTGTGAATTGCAGATCGGCGGAACCGACCAATGGGGAAATATCACGGCAGGCATTGAACTCACACGTAAAAAACTAGGGGCCCAAGTCTTTGGCCTCACGCTTCCGTTGATCACCAATGCGGATGGTTCCAAGTTCGGTAAAACGGTTGCTGGAGCTATCTGGCTTGATTCCAAGCGAACCAGTGTTTACCGATTCTACCAGTTTTGGATCCGCACCGACGACCGCGACGTCATCCGGATGTTGAAATACTTTACTTTCTACACTCAGGAAGAAATAGCCCTCGTCGAGCAGGAACACCTCGCTAAACCTGAGGCACGATCGGCTCACAAGGCCTTGGCAAAAGCAGTCACCGATCTGATCCACGGTACCAACTCAACCCAAGAGGCGATGCGAGCGAGCGAGATTTTATTTGGTGGCGAACTCGAAGGAATATCGGAAGCAACCTTTAATGATATTGTGGGTGAGGTGCCGACAAAATCGATCGAACCGTTAAAAACCGACGGCACAGGTTTTTCGTTGGTTGATGCCCTTGTTCACGCGGGTGTGGCAACCTCCAAAGGCCAGGCTCGAAAGGACATTGAAGGCGGAGGAATCTATGTGAATAACCTCCGTGAAACGAGTGTGACCCGAGTTTTGTCGCCGAAGGATCTTTTGTTCGGGAAACACATTTTGATCCGCAAAGGAAAACGGAATTACGTCGTGCTCTCGACATGTTGATTCAACCTAAGTGAAAACAACGAGGCTTTTGGGTTGAAATTGTCCTGAAGTTGCGTCGTTATTATCGCCGATGTTTTCACATGTTGTCATTTTTTGGACTGATCCGAGCAACCCTAACGGTGCCGACGAATTGTTGGCGGGCATGGAGAAGTTTTTGAAGCCGATCCCAGGCGTGATCAATTATCACGCGGGTAGAATGGTTCCTAGTCATCGGCCCGTTGTGGAACAAAGTTATCAGGTCGCGTTAAACCTGATTTTCGCAGATAAAGAAGCTCAGGATACTTATCAGATTCACCCGCTGCACATCGAATTTGTCGAAACGGTGTTCAAAAAAGTTTGTTCCAAAGTCGTTGTTTACGATTTCGCGTCGTAGATAGGGTTCTCTCAAGAGAGGCTCTGGACGATTTGGGCTGCTGCAGTCTTCGGGGTGGATGCCGCATAAATCGGACGCCCGATGACCAGCCAAGTGCTGCCTGCGGCCATGGCTTCCTTTGGAGTCATCGTGCGTTTTTGGTCGTCACCAGCCGGACCTGAGGGACGAATACCGGGAGTGACCAGTGCGAAATCATCAGGAACATGTTTTCGTAGAATAGAAACCTCGTGCGGTGAGCACACAAGCCCTCGTAATCCGGATTGCACTGCCAATCGCGCAAGGCGTTCGACCTGCGTTCCTACATCCTGAACGAGACCAATTTCTTGGAGGTTGCTGGCATCCATGCTGGTGAGCACGGTAACCCCGAGCACTAATGGAGGTCGGCGACCAAGGGTGGCAGCAGTTTTTTGTGCAGACTCCTCCGCCGCGCGCATCATTTCGCCCCCACCACACGTGTGGATCGTCAGCATTTGGACATCCAACTGAACCGCAGCTGCAACCGACTTGGCAACAGTGTTCGGGATATCATGGAATTTCAGATCAAGAAAAACGGATGCTCCCGTGGCTCGTATCCGACGTACGATTTCTGGCCCACCGCTAGTGAAGAGTTCGCTTCCAATTTTGACCGCTCCCACCACGGAAGCTAACTCGGTTGCCAAATCTAAGGCTTTGGATGGTTCCGAGACATCGAGCGCTACAATGATGGGGTTTCGCTTCATAGGGTTCCTTTTTAGGCTCTGATCGACGGGGTCGCCAGCGAAATCGCCGACCGAGATCGGTTTCTCCTTGAGCCGACAATCGCCTAATGCAATATGCACCGGTGCCGAAGATTGCTCAGTTTTTGGTTCTCCTAGCATTGCTGGCTTGGAGCGGGTGTTCGTCCCCGGATCAGCCGCGCACGGTCACTCGTTTGACGGAGTCCGTGGCGGGGCAACCCATCTCTACTCCTGCTCCCACTGTTATTCCTCAGGAAACCTTGTCCTTACCAACCCCTCCGGCAACTGCAACATCGTTGGTGCCTCAAATCCCTCTTTCGGATGCTGTGGGGAATTGGGTTTCCTATCATCAATGGTCGCAGCATCACGGATTGCAGCCTTATGTCGTCAAGGGCATCGCACCGAGCCTCATCCTAGAGCAACACACCGCTGCCGGAATCCTAGTTCTCACGGTCGGAAATCCTTACATTCGTTGGAACGGAATCAACCTTGGACTGGGGTTTGCGCCAGTTT
>SXQI01000217.1 GCA_005793025.1 Verrucomicrobiales bacterium | reverse complement strand
TTCCAGATTCCGGGAATGGGTGTGTTCGTTATCAACAGTGCTCTTAATCGGGACTATCCCATGATTGTGGGGTTGGTCTTGGTTTATGCAGTGCTTCTGTTGGTGTTAAACCTTTTGGTGGATGCGGCTTATACGTGGCTGGATCCACGGGTAAAATACGAATAATGGACGCTCCATCTCTCACTCCGAATCAACGGGCTTGGCGACGGTTTTCGAAAAATCCCGCAGCCTTCACCAGTGCCTGTGTGTTGGGTGTCTTGACAGTGTTGCTGTTTTTGCACCCATTGATTTCAACCCAGTCACCCACGACGCTAACCGACGCGCTCGCGAATCCTCCATCCAGCCAGCACTGGTTCGGAACAGATTTGCTCGGGCGTGATCTTCTCAGTCGCTTGGTATATGGAGCCCGTATTTCGATGATGGTTGGGCTGGTCGGTGCCGGAGTAAGCCTGCTAATCGGAGTACTTTGGGGTGCTGTGGCGGGTTATATCGGCGGCACTTGTGATGGGGTGATGATGCGGATTGTGGATATCCTGTATTCGTTACCCTCGGTGATTTTTGTCATCGTCATGATCACCTCGCTGGAAGGGTTGTTTAAAGATTGGTTGCTCCTGCATTTTTCACCGGAGGCTGCCGGTGTGGCGCGTCTGCTTTTCCTGTTCGCAGGTCTCGGTGCCGTTTCGTGGCTGACCATGGCGCGTATCGTTCGAGGTGAAGTGCTCTCGTTGCGAACGCGGAGTTTTGTGGATGCGAGCCGGGCGATGGGTGCCTCTCACATCCATATTCTCCGGAAGCACATTCTACCCAATGTTGCAGGTGTGGTTATTGTTTACCTGACGCTCACCATCCCTTCAGTAATCCTCTACGAATCTTTTCTCAGCTATCTTGGGTTAGGCATTCAAGCCCCTCAGGCTAGCCTTGGATCACTCATGGCAGAAGGTTCAGCTCAGATCAATTCGCTCCGGCTTTACTGGTGGATGGTTCTGTTCCCGGGCTTGTTGTTGGTCGTCATGTTGTTGACCCTCAACTTTATCGGAGACGGACTTCGTGATGCGTTCGATCCTCGCAGTGAAAAGCTTTAGCGGGATCATTTCGCGGGATATCCTTGCCAGAGCCACGCGAGCGCTTCCGGAAGCGTTTGACGAGTCACCCTTCCGTCGGTGTGTCCAGCTGCCTCCGCGAAAACATACCGGTAGGTGTAACCTTTCGCCTGAAGCGCTGAGGCCATCCGTTCGTTAGCCATTACCCAATTGTGAAGGGATGCCTCGTTGAGTTTCGACCCGTTATCGTTCTCGCTAATCTCCAGCCAAACTCGCAAAGGCTTCCGTTCACTCGCCGGTATCAAGTAGGCATGATAGCCCCAAGCACCTTGTGGCGACGCTGGATTTAACGGCGACTGCTGATTCACATACGTGCCGGAGTAAGTCAGTATCCGTCGGTAAAGATCAGGCCGAAACCATCCCATGGTAAACGCCGCAGCTCCACCCGAACTTCCTCCCATGGTCGCGCGACCCTCAGGATCCGTCGTGAAATTCAGTTGGTATGTTTTGGAAATAAATGGGAGCACCTCTGTTTCGATGAATACCGCGTAACGTTCAGAAACTGTATCGTATTCGAGCCCGCGTTGACTTCCTTGAGCGTCACCGCCGCCCGAGTTAATGAAAATTGCAATCATCGCAGGGAGACGTCGATCGTGAATCATGTTATCCAAAATCTTTGGCATCACGTTCGTGTAGGAGAGCCCATCCTGAGCGATGATAAAAGGAGCAGGTGTCCCTGCTTCATATTGTTTCGGGACATACACGCAGACTTTTCTTTTATACGGAACGGGCGGCGGCATCCTTTTCGCAATTCCCGAATACATCGAGCTATCCTTCGAATCCATGGTGAACTCGTAGATCGTTCCCTTGGGGACGCCATCTCGCATGGTGAGTTCCGGCGCGTCTGCATAATTGGGGCCAATGCGAAATTCGACATGATTCGTAGTCCTCGCAGGCGATGGCGTATTAGCTTGAATTGTATCCGCACCCAGAGCGACGGCAGCGGTTAGAAGGGAGCCGAGCACGGCTGCGATACAAGAAAGTCGGTTGATCATTTTCATCGTTGCTTGCGTCAGAAGCTAGGGTCCAACCACGTCGTGAACAACCAAATACTTGTGTCGAAGCGGCAAGATAGATTTCTAATAAAAAAACATACGAAGCGGTTGCCCTCGAATCCGCATCTCAGTAACTTCTCCACAATAACCATGCGCTATTTGATTTCTCGGTTGAGGTCCCAGTCTGTGTGCGTTGCCGCAATAATCGCTCAAGTCTCGTCCATTCTAGGCGCGATTCCATCGCACCCAATCCTAGGGCCCTCTACTACCGCGCCTATTTCGGTGGACGTTGGCGAATCCCTCATCGCTGGTTTGCAATGCACCGCCTGCCATCGTCCTGATGCGCGAGGATTTGGGAAGCAATCCGGATCAGGGCCTCGGCTGGGGAACACGGGACTTGCGCTCACACCTCAGTTTCTGCGTGCTTACCTCCTCAACCCTCAAGGTGAAAAACCCGGCACGACAATGCCTGATAGTTTGCATGGGCTTAAAGGAGATGTGAAAGCCGCCGTCGTCGAGGATTTGGTACACTTCTTGATTTCGAACCAACCCCGCGCAGCAACGGGGGCAGCAGCAGAACCCTACTTGGTGGAGCAAGGACGGCAGTTGTTCCATTCCGTCGGATGCGTTGCATGTCATGCGCCGCAAGAATCGCCCGCGCGATTGCACCCGAAGGATTCAGAAGCCGCTAAGTCAATTCCTGATTCATTAGAAACCACATCTGTCCCCTTGGGGCCGTTGGCTAAAAAATATGAATTCGGCGAGTTACAACGGTTCTTGGTGAACCCAGTTCATTTTCGTCCATCAGGTCGCATGCCAGCCTCGAATCTGAGTGGCCCCGAGGCCGGTGCGCTCGCGATGTATCTCTTACGTGAACAGGCAGTGTCGTTGGCCGATCCAGCCAAGGCCGACCGTGTGCGAGGTCTCAATTACGCTTATTACGAAGGCGACTTCAACGACTCCGCCGACTTTGATCGGCTCCAACCCGTGGCCCGAGGAGTCACGAGCAACATCTCAGTGGAGTCGCGAAAACGAGATCAGAATTTTGGCTTCCGGTTCTCGGGCTCACTCGAAATCCCACTTGATGGTAGATACTCATTTACTCTCACTTCCGACGATGGTTCTCAATTATCACTGGATGGAAAAATGGTGATTGATAACGGTGGTGTCCACGCTCCAGAAAATAAAAAAGTGTCCCTCGACTTAAAGGCTGGAGATCATGGATTCGCGCTCAATTTTTTCAACTCAGGTGCGGGGTATGAACTTAAATTAGAATGGTCAGGCCCGGGTTTTGATCGAGCCCCCATCCCAGCGGATGTTTTCTCTCATCAAGGCGCGTCATTGAAACCTTTGGCGGCAGAAGTGTTTAATGTTCAACCTGAAAAAGTAACTCGCGGACAAGTCGCGTTTTCTACTTATGGGTGCGTCGCTTGCCATCGCTCCTCCGACGTGGCGTCGTTGGGTATCTCCAAATCGTTAACTGATATGGATGGCACCAAGGGTTGTCTCGCGGATCAAATCGATTCACGCGTTCCAGACTTTTCGCTCAGTGCCGCGCAACGTGCCGCATTGAGACTCACCCTAAAAAACAAGCCGTTGTTAAAGTCTGCTCGATCACCCGCGGAAGAGATCAATTTCACCCTCTCCTCCTTGAGTTGTACTGCATGTCACAGCCGTGATAGCAAGGGAGGACCCGTGGGTGAGCGGCTCGCGTACTTTATCACCTCGGGTAATGTAGATTTGGGTGAGGAAGGTCGTATCCCACCGCATTTAACCCGCGTCGGCGGCAAGCTCCGCACGGACTGGTTGCAAAACGTATTAACAAAAAAGGGCGCAGACCGTCCCTACATGGCCACGCGCATGCCTCAGTTTGGTGAGGCGAATGTCGGGCAACTTCCAGATCAATTCGCGAAGGTGGATGGCACTTTCGGCATCATTCGAGAAAATTCAGCCGATCTCCATCGCGTTAAGCCGGGTCGGAAACTCGTCGGCAATGGTGGGCTCACTTGTATTTCCTGTCACAATTTCGGTGTCCACAAATCGCTCGGAGTTCCTGCTATCGATCTCACCACGATGACCAGACGTTTGCGAAAAGATTGGTTTCAAACCTACATGATCAACCCTGCTGCCCTGCGGCCGGGCACTCGTATGCCAAGTTTTTGGCCTGAAGGCAAAGCAGCGAATTCTGAAATCCTCGATGGCAACACGGAGCAACAAATCGATGCGATTTGGGAGTATCTTTCCAAAGGTCACGAAGCCGAAATCCCTTCCGGATTTGTCACAGGGAAAATGGAAATCATCGCCGAAAAAGAACCCGTGATTTATCGCAACTTTATTAAGGATGCAGGTTCCCGTGCCATCGGAGTCGGTTATCCTGAAAAAGCAAACCTAGCGTTTGATGCGAACGAAATCAGATTGGCCTTGATTTGGCAGGGCGCATTCATTGATGCCGCACGGCATAGCAACGGTCGTGGAGAAGGTTACGAACCGCCACTAGGCGATCACATCATCAAACTGGCACCGGGTCCCACATTCGCTGTGTTGGACAAGCCAACAGATCCTTGGCCTACTACCAAAGCAAAGCCCAGCAGTTACAAAATGCGCGGCTACCGACTAGATGAAGGGCGGCGTCCTGTATTCCTTTATTCCTTTATGGGTCTGCAAATCGAAGATCATCCTGTCGCCACAACCAAGGGTTTTGATTCAGTTTTCCAAAGAACCTTAAACCTTCAGGGCGATCAACCCAACCTTTGGTTCCGTGCCGCTGTCGGACAAAAAATTGAACCTCAAGGTGATGGTTGGAGTGTGGATGGAAAATTCACTCTGCGATTTCCAACCAACGCAGGAGACAGGCCTGTGGTGCGAACCTCGGAAGGTCAACAAGAGTTGTTGGTTCCAGTTTCCTTCCATGGAAAACAAGCCAAATTTGTGGAAGAAATAATTTGGTGAGCGATCCCTTAAAACCATTTTCATGACAATGATGACAACCCACTTATTCAAGCTCACGGGCTTCGTTCTCGCATCGGTGCTGTCCGTAATCACTCTCCGTGCCGATCTCAAAACCGATGAGGCCAAGTATTACGAAATCGTCACGATCCCAATACCCAAAGGGATCACACTAGAAGCGGGGGCATTGCAAGTCATGCCCGACAACAAACTCGCTGTCTCGACACGTTTGGGAAAAATTTACATGGTCGATGGCGCGTTCGAGAAACCACCGGCCCGGGCGACTTTTACGGAGTTCGCTCACGGCCTGCACGAGGTTCTTGGACTCGCAGTGCGCGATGGCTGGGTCTATTGTACCCAACGCGGAGAGGTGACTCGAATGAAAGATCTGAATGCCGACGGGCGAGCGGATCTTTTCGAAACCGTCGCCGATGCATGGGGTGTTAACGGGGATTACCACGAATATGCTTTCGGTTCGAAGTTCGATAAGGATGGCAACATCTGGGTAGTTCTTTGTCTAACCGGTTCGTTCACCAGTGAAGATCCTTTTCGCGGTTGGTGTTTTCGCGTCGGCGCGGATGGTAAAGCGGTGCCAACCTGCAGTGGGATTCGCTCCCCGGGCGGGATCGGTGCTAATTCAGTCGGCGACATGTTTTATACCGATAACCAAGGCCCGTGGAACGGAGCCTGTGCATTGAAACATCTGAAGCCTGGTCATTTCATGGGCAATCCTTCCGGGAATAAATGGTATGATTCCACGGACGCTCTCGGAGCCCGTCCACTCGACCCCAAAAGCGGCAGCCGGATGCATCTTGAGGCGGCGAAAATCCCGCAACTCGTTCCTCCAGCAATCATTTTTCCTTACAATAAGATGGGCCAGAGCGCGAGCGGCATTGCCTGCGATGTATCCAAGGGAAAGTTCGGCCCGTTCAAGGATCAGTTGTTCGTAGGCGACCAAACCCACAGCACGATCATGCGAGTTTCCCTCGAAAAAGTGAACGATCGATACCAAGGCGTCGTCTTCCCCTTCCGCCAAGGCTTCGCTTCCGGCAACTTGAGCATGGAATTCGCACCCGACGGTTCCCTCTTTGTCGGCGGAACCGATCGCGGCTGGGGCGCACGCGGCGGCAACCCCTTCGCCTTACAACGGCTGGTTTGGACCGGTGCAGTTCCTTTCGAGATCCTCGATATGAAAGCAAGGCCAGATGGCTTTGAGCTCAGCTTTACCGAACCTGTGGATCGTGCGACGGTTGAAGCCACCGCTTCCTACACCATCGAGGCTTACACCCACATCTATCAATCCAACTACGGCAGCCCTGAAGTCGATGCCAGCAAACCCACGATCAAAAAAATCACCGTCTCCTCGGATGGGTTGATTGCCCGCCTCTCGATTGATGGGCTAGTCGAAGGTCATGTTCACGAACTGCATTTCCCGGGCATCAAATCTGCCAAGGGTCAACCCCTCCTCCACAACTCAGCCTATTACACCCTGAATTACATCCCCACCGTCACACAGGCCAGCGTCACACCACAGTAACCCGATTCTCCAACACGCCGATCCCCGATATTTTCATCCGGACCATGTCGCCTTCGTGAAGGGTGAAGGAATCCTGAGGAACCACTCCCGTGCCGGTGAATAAAATCACTCCGTGCGGAAACGTCTGACTCCTGCACAGGTAACCGATCAATTCATCAAACGTCCGCTTGATCTGCCCGACCTTGGTCGAACCATTGAAAACTTCCGCACCCTCGCGTTCGATACTCACCCCGATTTCCCATTCGCGAGCCTCCGCTTCTGTCGCCCCTAGCACCATCCAAGGTCCCAAGGCACACGATCGGTCGTAGATTTTGGCTTGGGGCAGGTAAAGCGTATTCTCCCCTTCAATATCGCGAGAACTCATGTCGTTCCCGATCGTGAAGCCCTTCAATTCACCCTTTGAATTAATCACCAATGCCAATTCAGGTTCAGGAACGTTCCACTTTGCATCACGACGAATTCCCACCAGCCCTTTTTCTCCTACGACCTTTTCAGGCATCGACTTAAAAAACAGTTCGGGTCTTGGGGCATCATAAACGCGATCATACGCACTCGCGTTGTGATCCGATTCTTCCATTCGCGCCTTCTTACTCCTAAGGTAGGTCACTCCAGCCGCCCAGACCTCCTGCCGTTCCACTGGAGGAAGGAGCGTTATCTCGCTGAGGCTCAACGAAGCGCGGGGCAACTTCTGGACCCACTCCATCACCCTTACGACGGCGGAATCGTCTTCCAACAAATCCGTTAACCGTTGCACTCCAGCTTCCGTGAGATCTGTCACGCTTTGACCCCCGATAACCATTCCCACTCGGGCCTCAGATCCACCTAAAACCTTAAATCGACAAAAAAAAGTGCTCATGAATAGTGTTGTATCGGTGATGGTTGCACCTTTCCTTCCAATCACCAGTAAAATCCCGCTGATTTTCTGCTTTGATTCCCGGGCCCGACTCGCGCATGGTTCAATTCATGTTCTACCTGCACAATCTCTTGGTCTTTGTCGCCGGTGCCGCCTTGGCTTGGATTCTGTGCCGGTTTCGAAACCAAGTGCGCCTCACCGAATTAACCACCATTCTTGACCTCGAACGCCGGACTCATGCCGAAAAACTCGCCACAGTGGAGGATGCTCAAAAACGACTTTCCGAAACATTCCAATCTCTGGCAGCTCAATCTCTTAGGGCTAATAACGACTCCTTCCTCTTATTGGCCAAGCAAGAATTTGCGATTCTTAAGCAAGCCTCGACCTCTGAATTGAATCAACGATCCGAAGCAATTGTAGGATTACTCGCTCCAATGCGAGAATCTCTGAACAAGGTTGACGCTAAGATTGTGGACCTTGAAAAATCGCGCACTGCGGCTTTTGCAACCCTTGATACTCAACTTAAATCCCTCGTCGAGGCGCAAAACACCCTTCGTGTTGAAACCACATCCCTTTCTCGTGCGCTACGGAACCCCAATACTCGAGGCCGTTGGGGTGAACTCCAACTCCGCAGAGTCGTGGAACTCGCCGGGATGTTGAACTACTGCGATTTTTACGAGCAACTCACCACTAAGGGTAATCTTGGCGGGGATACCAAACAACGTCCCGACCTTACCGTTCGACTTCCCGGCGGAAAATGCATCATCGTGGATGCGAAAGCACCACTCGAATCCTACATCCTCGCACTCGAAGCCCCCGATGAAAGCGTCCGAACCACCCATCTTCAAGAACACGCCTCCACCGTGCGGAGACACCTCCAAGCATTGAGTCGCAAATCCTATTGGGAACAGGTCGAGGGTTCTCCCGAGTTTGTCGTCCTCTTTCTACCCGGGGAAAATTTCTTCGCCGCCGCCTTGGAGTGCGATCCGTCGCTCCTAGAAACTGGCATGGCTGAAAAAGTCATCCTCGCAACCCCGACAAGCCTAATCGCCCTGCTTAAAGCTGCTGCGGCGGGGTGGCGAGCCGAAGCATTGGCTGAAAACGCTCGCGAGATCGCGACCCTAGGCCAAACCCTTGCCAAACGATTGGAAGATATGAATAGCCACTGGGTTAAATTAGGTAAAAATCTAGGGAGTGCAGTGAATTCGTTCAACGATGCCCTCGGCTCCTACGATCGCCGCGTAGCCCCCGCAGCCCAACGCTTCTTAGAAATTCAACAATTGCCCCCCAACGCCGAAGGAGGACTCCCGCAAACCATTGGCTTACTCCCCAAACCAAGGGAATGAACAAACGATGAGTTCTTAATTGTGTTGGACCACGAACCCGCCTAAGCTTTCGCCATGTCAGACACCGGTTTACAGATCGAATACATCACGCGTGGACAAGGCCAGCAAGCCGTTGCAGGACAGACAGTTACCGTTCATTACACGGGATGGTTTACCGATGGGACCAAATTTGACTCCTCGGTGGATCGTGACGATCCGTTCGCCTTTGTCCTTGGCGCAGGTCAGGTCATCGCAGGCTGGGACCAAGCGGTCGCCACGTTGCGAGTCGGTGACCACGTCAAGGTCACGATCCCTCCCCATCTCGCCTATGGCGCCGCAGGCTACCCAGGGGCAATCCCTCCGAACTCGACCCTCGTTTTCGAGATCCAATTGCTGGCTAGTGTCTGATCCGAGGGTTCGTTCCCGGATTCTTGACCCGAAGGGGATCCCAAACCCGACTTCGAAGGCTTTTTCCCCACCGAAGATTTTGTCACATTTCTGTTGCACAATTGTTGAAGAACTGGTCTACTAAAGCTGTTCCCTAACAATATGTGTTCCGAAAGCAGCTTAAACCCTAGCTTGTGGCGGAGTGTCCTCGAATCTTGTGGGTGCTTGATTCGATGGGTGCTTGTCGCCTTTTTTAGGTTAAACCCAGCAGCCTCGGAATTCTTCCCAAAGACTCATATGCGAAATAATCAACCCGTCGGTTTTGGTCCACAAAGTGGGCCTTCCCCGACAATTCTCCCCTCCTTCGCGCGGATGGTTTCTGCGCTAAGGTTCAAGAGCGGCCGTGTTGGACGGCTTCTCGCAGCCGCTTCCAGTGTCGGTCTGTTGACCGGTCTGACCGCTCAAGCGGCCATCTATACCAATGACTTCGATGCCGGACTCGGTGACGCAGTCGTCGCGGGTACTGCCATCCACATGGGTGCTGGCGGCGTTGACAACTCGGGTTACGTCAGCATCACTGATGCAGTCGCCAGCCAGCAGGGTATGATGGTGCTTCCGGAGTTCACCAACGGTGAGTTGGTCAGTGGGTTCAAAGCAACATTCATGGTTCGAATTGGCGGTGGGTCTGCTCGCGCTGCCGACGGTATGGCGTTCGCGTTCAGTTCATCCATTGATGAAGGATCGACCTACGGTGAAGAAGGTCCAGCAGGGGCCGCTCTCATCGTGTCTTTCGATACATGGGACAATAACGGAACAGATACCGCCCCTTCCATCGACGTCAAAGTCAACGGGAATGATGATACAAGCATCGTCTCTACAACTTGGCTTGCTGGTCAACGTGAGGGCGGACGTGCTCGTCTTGGAGCGATCCTGAAAGACGGCCTCGGCAACGACGTAAGCTTGCTGACGACCGGTTTCGAACCTGTCAGCATCGAAGTGAAAGATAACGTTTTAAACGTATTCTATAAAGGGATCCAAACCGTCAAGGATGTGGTGGTAGCCTTCCCTCCAACGGCCGGCCGTTTCGCTTTCGGTGCCCGCACCGGTGGTGCTAACGCCAACCAATGGGTGGATAGCCTCCGCATCGAGACCTACGCCATTACCCCAGGTTTGGCCGGGTTCGGGTTCACTCCAGCGGGCGTCAGCGTTAAGTTGAACGACGTCTCGGGTCAAATGGTGGATCCAGCAACGGTATCACTAAAGGTTGATGGCGAGGCAGTCGTGGCGACGGTGAGCAAGACGGGCGATTACACAACCGCTGTCTACGCAAGCCCAACTCTTCTAGCTTCGGGCAGTGCTCACACTGCGGTAGTAACCTTCAGCTACGGCACACCAGCGAAGACTAAGACGATTCCGCTCTCCGGATTGATTCCTAACTACACTGCCTTGGATGCCGCGACTGTGGTTCCTGCCGCAGCTGTGGACAAGAACAGTTCTGGTTTCACCGCCTATATTCATCGCGCTCGCGTGGATGCAGGGTTGCCAAACAACACTGCTCGTATGGAAGCCCAATTGCGTGGCACTCTGCTCGATCCTCAAACAGGTGCTCCGTTCGAGAACTTGGCTGATGATGCATCGGTTGGTGCAGACCAAACCTCTCTCGGAAATTTCCGATTCACTGTGCCGATCATCAATTTTGATCAAAACATGGCGGATCAAGGAAACTTCCAGTCAGGCAACGGTTATCCAGAGAACCAATTCCCTGGCCTCGATCCCAACATTCCAGGGGGCGAATTGGAAAACTTCTCGACTGAATTCACCGGCTTCTTGGAATTGCCTGCTGGTGTAATTCGTATGGGTGTCAACAGCGACGACGGGTTTGCGGTTTACAGCGGATCAGATCCTCGCCATCCATCAGCCAGAAAACTCGGCGAATTCAGCGGAGGTCGCGGTGCATCTGATACCACGTTCTTCGTCTATGTGCCAGTAGCTGGCGTCTATCCCTTCCGCGTGATTCACGAAGAAGGCGGTGGCGGAGCGAACTGCGAATTCTTCAGCTTCGCAGCGGACGGCAGCAAGGTCTTGGTGAACGATCCAAATAATGCCGCTGCAATCAAATCCTATCGTGTCGCGACCTATGCTGCTAGCACACCTGCTTATCTCGCAGGATCGAGCCCAGCAAATGGAGCGAACACCTCCCGCACACCTAGCTTCCGCGTGATCCTCTCCGATTCCGGAACCAAGGTCGCTGCTGGAACAAGCCTCACACTCGACGGTGCTGCAATCGTCGGCACCATCAGCAAAGATGCAGCGGATACAATCATTACTTACTCGGTGACCGGCCTCCTTCCTTATGGATCCGCTCACGCCCTCGTGGTGAACTGGTCTGACACAGCTGGCACAACCCATTCTGATACGATCAACTTCAATGTTGGCGGCGGTGTGGTATTAAAAGTCTATCGCGACATTAGTGGCGGTGGACTGGGTGATCTTACCAACTCTGAGAAATTCATCAGCAATGCTCCCGATGAAGTCTACGAAGTCGGCGCAATGGAACACTTGTCAATCGGTGACAACTATGGATCCGAAATGCTCGGGTTCTTTGCTCCTGATCATGATGACACCTATACCTTCTACCTCTCGGCGGATGACGGTGCGACACTCTGGCTATCAACCGACGAAAGCCCAGCGAACATGGTTCGTATCGGTAACCAACCCGGTTGGAATGGTGACCGCGAATGGGTTAGCGGTGGTGCTGCTGCAGCGCGCAAATCCCCTCCGATTGCCTTGCAAAAAGGTAAACGTTACTTCATGTATGCTCTCCAAAAAGAGGGCGGCGGTGGAGACAGTCTCTCGGTGGCTTTCACTGATCTGACGACTAAGACCACCATCAAGAACGGTGACGCTGCGATCGTAAAACAGATGCAGCCCTTCACTGGAGCTGGTTTCTCCTCCGCACCTAAATCCGCGACCGTCAACGAAGGCCTCTCCTACTCGGCGAGTGCTCGAGTTGTCAGTGCTGAAGCCGGTGCGATCAGTTATCAATGGATGCGTAACGGAGTCGCGATCGCGGGTGCGACCGATCCAAACTACTCCATCCCAGCGGTTGCATTCCCTGGTGACAATGGTGCTAAATTCACCGTGGTTGCCACACTCGGTGCGATCACAGTAACCAGTGCGGAAGCAGTCCTCACTGTGGTTGATGACAGCGCAGCTCCTGCGGTGGCCTCTGCCTACGCAAGCAGCCGTAGGACCGTGGTTGTTAAGTTCAATGAACCCATCGCTTCAGGTGCTGATGTTGCAGCCAACTACTCCGTCAACGGCGGGGTCGGCGCAGCAACTGCAGCAACTGCTTCTGGTTCTAGCGCAGTTTTGACTGTAGGTGCCGACCTCGTGGTCGGAAACACCTACACTGTTACTGTGAACGGCACCAAAGACTTCGCTGGTAACACGACAGCAGCCGCAAAAGCGACCTTTACGGTTACGTTTGCTTCTGGCTTCGTGCTCTTCGAACGTTGGGATGGCATCGGCGGAACCGCTGTAGCTAACCTCACGGATGATGCTAAATACCAAGGCGCACCGGACGGTTCAGGTTATCTCAGCGTAATCGATTACGTGCCTAACTTGGACAATTACGGCGTAAAGATCTCCGGATACATTACGCCAAAAACTGAAGGTGATTACCGGTTCTTTATCCGCTCCGATGACGCTTCTCAGATGTGGTTGTCCACAGATGACACTGCGGCTAACGCATCGATGATTGCTGAAGAATTGGGATGCTGCGGTGGTTTCGAACAACCCGGAGCGACTGAGACATCTGAACCACAACACCTGCTCGCAGGAACACGTTATTACTTCCACGCTTTCATGAAAGAAGGCGGCGGCGGTGACAACGTCGAAGTGGCATGGCGCGAGGAGGCGGACACTACTGCTCCCGGCAGTCTGCCGAACTTGGCCGGATCAGTTCTCGGCACCTACATTGACCCAACCGGTCGCGGTGTGAATATCGTCACTCAACCAGCACCTGCCAGTGTGGTCGAAGGCCGCAGCGGCACAGTGTCAGCCTTGGCTGTCCCTGTTCCTGCAAACGGTGGTCTCAGCTACCAATGGCAGTATAAGCCACTCGGTGCTCCTGAGTTCATCAACATTGATGGAGCAACAGGTGCTTCTTACACCAGCGGTCCTCTTCCTCTGGGCTTGAACGGTGCCTTGGTCCGCGTCGTTGCTTCCACCATCGGTGGGATCTCTACGACATCCGCCGAGGTTCTGTTGACAGTCCTCAAGGACAGCAGCGCACCTATCGGTCGAATTCACACAGTCAGTGGCAACGGTGGAGTTCAAATCCGCGTCGATTTCGACGAAGATCTGGATACCATTTCAGCTCTATCTCCTGGAAGCTACTCGATCAGCAAAGGAACCATCACAGGCGTCACCCAAGCGGGTTCGCGTGGTGTGATCTTGCAAACGACCGGCCTCAAGGTTGGAGATAGCTTCGTGCTAACCATCACTGGCGTGAAAGACTTGTTCAACAATGCGTTGGCAGGCTCGATCAACGGCAAAGTCAGCACCTTGTCTTGGGTGGAAATCGGCGGACGCCAATGGAAAGCCACTGCTCCTGACGTTATCCAAATCAACGAAAATGACTTCGATGTATTCAGCGGCGGTAACGGCTTCTGGAGCAACTACGATGAAGGAACCTTCGTTTACGAAGAAATCACCGGCGACTTCAACCGTGAAGTCCGTATCGAGTACCAAGATGCGTCGTCGCACTGGGCACGTTGCGGTTTGATGGTTCGCGTTGCAACCGACGAGGGAACAACTCGTGCCGAAGCAACGGAAATCGTTGATGGTGTCCCTGGACCTAAGGCGATGAGCCAATACCAACAAATCTTCGTGGATCCAACCACGAAATGGGATGGTAGTGGTGCTAACAACGGTCACGAGGCCAATCGTCGTACTGAACCCGGTGCACAAACCGGCAGCTCACAAAACAACTTTGGTGGTACTCCTCCTCCATACCCCAACGCTTGGCTCCGTATGGAGCGTAAAGGTGATGATCTGAACTACTACAAAGGTATCAACGGAAGCGATTGGGACTTTGTTGGAAGCATCAAGATCAGCGGACCTGAGACAGCGTTCAACCCAGAAATGCCTGCGAAGGTGTTGGTGGGTATGATCTACTGCCCAGAAATCGGTAACAACGGTGCTGCAGGCCAAAAGACCTATATGGCCAAGTTCCGTGAATACAGCAGTGGTGTGATCGTGGGAACACCTAAGGACCCAGCAACGCTCTCCGTCAGCACAGCTGATGGGAAGATCAACGTGAGCTGGACCAATGGTGGCACTCTGCAATCCAGCCCAACTGTGGGCGCGGGTGCAGTTTGGACTGATGTTGCAGGCGGAAGCCCAGCGAGCATCACACCAAGCGGCGCGACGCTGTTCCTCCGTGTGAAGAACTAATCACAGCAGCCAGCCATTAGGCTGGCAGGCTTGATATGTCACAAGGGGTCGGATGAAAATCCGGCCCCTTTTTTCTTTCCCTTTTCCAAGCGTTGAAGCACAACAGGTTGATACATCCTTTAATTGATATGCGCCGTTGGTTTTGGGCATTTGTCGCCATCCATTTTGCTAGTTTAACTGGTCGATCAGCACCGATACTTCACCTAGTTTCCTCCGTTGACTCGGGCATCGTTTTCACGAATTTGGTGCCTGTAGCAAGGCATCTCACCAATCAAGTTTTTCTCAACGGTTCCGGTGTAGCGGCGGGTGATGTTGATGGTGATCTGCTTCCCGATATTATTTTTGGTAATTTGGAGGGTCCGCCCCAAGTGTTTCGCAATCTTGGTAAACTGAAGTTTTCCAACGTGACCGAGCGTGCAGGGTTGTCGAAAGCGGTACCAGATTCGAGCGGGGTGTTGGTTGCTGATGTGGACAGGGACAAGGATTTGGATCTTATTTTCAATACCGTCGGACGTGGCACGTTTCTCTATATCAATGATGGGGCCGGGGTGTTTTCGTTGCCGTTGAATTTTTCTCCCATGAACCCTCACGCAGGGGGGATGTCTCTGACGATGGCGGATGTGGAAGGTGATGGTGATTTAGATCTTTATCTGGCGAATTATCGAGCAGCTACCATTCGTGATCAACCGAACTCCAAGTTCTCATTCCGAAATATCGGTGGTAAGCCTGAGCTTGCCTCAATTAATGGCAAGCCCATCACAGATCCTGAGTTCACGAATCGGTTTGTTTACACCGTGACCGCCTCTGGGGGTAAAGGGAACTTCCTACATTATGAGACTGGATTACCTCATGTTTTGTTATTGAACGATGGGAAAGGTCAATTCGTAGAACAAACTTGGAGCGGGGGTCGATTCATCAATGAGCAAGGGGAACCTCTCCTCGGTCCTCCTTACGATTGGGGTTTATCTGCCTCGTTCCGTGATTTGAATCAAGACGGTCATCCGGATCTGTATGTGTGTAATGATTTTCAAAGTCCCGATCGGATTTGGATTAACGATGGTAAAGGGAATTTCCGAGCACTCTCTGGTGATGCGATTCGTCATGCACCTTATTCCAGTATGGGTGCGGATTTTGGAGATCTGGATCGCGACGGGATCGATGATATTTTTGTGTTGGATATGCTCAGTCCGAACCATCGGCGGCGGATGATCCAACTTTCGGATGCACGCAACGATATGGGATCACCCGGCTATAAGATTGATCGGCCTCAATTACCCCAGAACGCGCTGTATCGGGGTCGAGGTGACGGAACGTTCGCCGAGGTCGCTGATTTTTCGGGGCTGGCCGCGACCGATTGGAGTTGGGCGGTGGCCTTCGTGGATTTAGACCTCGATGGGTTTGAGGATATTTTGATTACCAACGGCTTCGAGCGCGACAATATGAATATGGATGCCGTTCGACAGATGCAGGAGGGGAAGGCAGGTCGCCAATTGACTGTTGCTGAAATCCTCGACCTTCGTCGGGTTTTTCCACGATTGAATACGCCTAATTTTGCTTTCCGAAACTTGGGAGGCTTCAAATTCAAGGATGTCAGCGATGAGTGGGGGTTCAACGCACCGATGGTCTCACAAGGAATGTGCCTCGCAGATCTAGATCAGGATGGCGATCTCGACGTGGTGGTGAACAACATGAATGATCCCGCACTAATCTACCGCAACGATTCCGCTGCGGGTCGAGTCTTGGTCCGCCTTGATGGCAGCTCGGCGAATGTTCATGGAGTGGGAGCCCGGATCACGGTTCGCGGCGGAGCTGTTCCCGAGCAATCTCAGGAGGTTCAACTCGGGGGTCGATATCTATCGAGTGATGCTCCGGAACGCATGTTCGCGACGGGAACCAACGCGACGGTGGACATTGAAGTCAAATGGCGATCCGGAAGGCGGACATTCGCGAAAGGGGTTCGTTCAAACACGACGGTGACCCTTAAGGAGGCGGAGAGTCAACAGGCAGAACCAGCCAAGCCGATCAGGTCGGTGCCTTTTTTTAACGAGCAGAACCCACCCGGTTGGACCTTAAGCGATGAGATGTTCGACGATTATTCACGCCAACCCTTGATGCCGTATCGACTGGGTCACATGGGTCCAGGCGTAGCGTGGATGGACCTAGATGGCGATGGAGGCGAGGAGTTGGTAGTCGCTCCTCAGCACAACCTTCCCACGAAAGTATTCAAGTGGGGCACGGCGGGATGGCACGCGATTTACACCAACACTGCGGCCGTGGTCCGCCCGGGGACTTCAATGGTGCTCCTCCCCAACAACCAACTTTGGGTGGGGGTATCGACTTGGGAGGATGGCCAACCGGCAGGACCGGGAATCCTCATCTATCAGATTAAGCCGGACGGCACCATTGAAGTGGATGGATCTTCCTTACCTGCTTTAGCGGAGGGGAGCGTAGGTCCGATGGCGTCCGCTGATGTGGATGGGGATGGAGATTTGGATGTTTGGGTTGGGGGGCGTGCGATTGCCGGACGTTGGCCCGAATCCTCTTCAGGTTGGTTGTATCGTAACGAGGGAGGGAAACTGGTTTTGGACTCAGCGATGAGTCAAATCTGGGCCAAAATCGGTTTGGTGAGTGGTGCCTTATTCGCGGATCTCAATGCTGATGGAAAGCCGGATCTTGTCGCTGCAATGGAGTGGGGGCCGGTGAGGATTTGGATCAACGAGGGTCAGGGTCGATGGAAGGAAAGGACGGGTGAACTTGGCATCGCGCAAGAGCGCGGGTGGTGGACAAGTGTGAATACAGGCGATTTGGATGGAGATGGAAAGTTGGATCTCGTTCTTGGGAACTGGGGAGCCAACACGCGCTACGAAGCTTGGAGAGGTAGCAAACCCCTACGATTATATGCGGGGGATTGGGATGGCGATGGGGTCACGGAGATGATCGAATCCCATTCGGAGGCAGGGAAATGGGTCCCAAATAGAAGGATGGATTTTCTTGCAAAAACTTTGCCTTGGTTGAAAGAAAAATACGCTACGCACGCTGCTTTTGCCGACGCGACGGTCGAGGAAATGTTGGGTGAGGAACTGCTCAAGAAATCGATTGTGCTTGAGGCAAACGTGTTGGAAACGAGTATTTTTTGGAATCGTGGGGATCGTTTTGAAAGAAAACCCCTTCCGATGGAGGCTCAGGTTTCTCCGGTATTCGGAGCCGCCATCGCCGATCTGGATGGGGACGGCCGGCAGGATTTGGTCTTGGCTCAAAATTATTTTGGTTACCAAGGCGAAACACCGCGCAGCGATGCTGGATTGAGCGTTTGGTTAAAAAACCTTGGCGATGAAAAGTTTGAAGCAGTATCAGCGCAATCGAGCGGCATCCGCATTTGGGGAGAAGCGCGCGGGTTGGCGACAGGAGATTTTGATCGCGACGGGCGCGTGGATCTCGCCGTGGGGTTGAATGCCCCTGAAGTTAAGGTTTATAGAAACCATTTGGGTAAACCGGGCCTCCGCGTGAGGCTCAAAGGTCCAGCGACCAACCCTCTGGGGGTCGGAGCCAAGATTCGCATGGTCAACGCCTCTGGCAGATCCGGCCCCTTGCATGAAGTTCGGATGGGTGGAGGATACTGGTCCGTGGATGCTGCCACTCAAATCATGCATTGGAATGGTGCCCAGCAAGTGGAGGTGGAATGGCCGTGGGGTGTGTCGAAACAACGGGTCACTATTCCTACGGGTGCCCACGAAATCACAATCACACAAATGCCATGACCGCCTTGTCGATTGGGCTAGGTTTGTGTGTTTTCAGTGCCGTACATGCGATGGGTGCCGTTGAATGGAAAAACGGCAGTGGGTACCGCGAATCCAAATTGGCACCCCTGACATCGGGGCGGACCGGCTTCACTCAGCTCTCTAACCAAGTCCTTGGGGTGACCTTTAGCAACCGGTTGCCAGTAAAAAACATGCTCGACAACAATAACCTCCTGAATGGAGCAGGTGTGGCGAGCGGCGATTTTGATGG
>SXQI01000216.1 GCA_005793025.1 Verrucomicrobiales bacterium | reverse complement strand
GAATGGAAGTCTCTGCTCATCCACCCCTTCGTTGAGTGACCCCTGACGATGTCAACTCCTCCTCAAATAAAAGGCTATGAACTGGTTCGTTTGCTAAGCGAGCGCGAACGAACGAAACTTTTTATCGCCAAGACCATTCAGGGGTTTTGCGCCATCAAGTTCCAGATGCCCAGCGAACCGTCCAAACTTTCAGGATTACTAAAAAGAGACGCCCTTTTGCGTGACTTGAGCCGAAACGCCGGGTTTACCCAAATACTAGACTGCGGAGAAACAGAAGAGGGTTGGCTTTGGGAAGCACTCACATTGGCGGATAACATTCCCTCACCACCTCAATTGGATTTAGGAGAGAGATCGGAACATTACACACCACTCACCCTCGGTGCATGGTCATCAATCCACGGTCAACCTCCAGCAAAGCAGGTTGCCCAATGGGGGATTCGCTTGGCAGAAGCCCTCGGAGTGCTCCACCGAGCCGGATTGGTGCACCGTGATGTGAAACCTTCCAACATTCTTTTCATCTCTGGAGAACCCTGCCTCGGCGATTACGAACTAGTCGGCCTTCAGGGAGAGGAAATCGACTATCGTGGAACGGAAGGCTACCGACCCATTGAAGGAACAAATGACTTTGGAGCCGACCTTTTCGGCTTGGGTAAATCCCTCTACGAAACTTGGACCGGCAGAAGCCGTCTCGAGTTTCCCTCCCTCCCAGCAGCAACCCTCCATGCCTCAGAATGGAACAAGGAAGGCTGCCTCCTGAATGAAGTCATTTGTCGGGTTTGCGATCCACAACCCCGAAGGCGATTTCGTTCTGCCGATCAACTTTCGGCGGCTTTTTCCGATGTGGTTGCGTTACGCCGTCCGCTAAACCGACGCCGATGGTTAATCGGTGCAGCAAGCGGGATCGGAATCGGCCTTGCCGCGATTTTAATCCGGAAAAACCGCGAAACTCCGGCACAAGTGTCATGGCGGTGCGTCAGGGAAAAAGGATTCAATGTAGAAGTTTGGGCTGGCAATGCTTGGACCGTGGATTGGAGTAAAAGCAAGATGTACTCAGCCAAGCAACTGACAGCAGGAAGCATTGCGTTTCAGAGCCTCGACCTCCGGGACTTTACCCTCGTCAGTAAGGAATTATCTCAGAGTTTTTTAACAAATTGCCGGTGCATGGTGCATCCGGAGACTCACGAACTATGGGTCTGGGAGGGTGGGAACGGACAGGTTTGCACTTTTAATCCAGCAACCTTGGAGCTTCGTCTTTTAGGAGGTGGACCAGATGACCGACGCCATTTTGGGGCGTTAACCTACTGGAATCCGATCACTAAACGAATCGGAATCTTGGGGGGTTACGGAATGTTGAGCGTTACCAACAGCCGTTTTGAGTTTGATCTCACCCGAAAAGAATGGGTAGAGCTCGAAAAAGACGGAGCGGAGAATTCCCCATGGCGACGGTCATCAGCGATACAGTTAATCCCCAACCCCAGTGGAAAAACCCTTTACCTAGTGGGCGGCCATGGAAGCCCCTCGGGCAAACAGGGAGAGCGGATTGCTGGCTTGGGCGGGTTTAACGGACAATTTCATGTGCTGGATGACATCTGGGAATTAAACCTAGCCACCTACCAATGGAATTGCATTCTTCCACTGGGACACCTTAACCCAACTCTACTCCGAGCATCCACATATCATCAGAAACTCAACGCACTCATCATCTTTGAATCCGGCAAACTTTCGGAGGAAAGTGCCCAGCCAGCCCAAACTTGGCTCTTAAGATTAGGCATCGATAAGAAACCCATCCTCCTCCCTACAACCGGACAAATCCCACAATTGATCCACGTATGGTCTTACACCGTTGATCCAGTGAGCCAAGAAATCCTAATCATTGCCAGCGACGGCATTTATCGAGCGGCCATCGAACCGGTATAGTTTTGGTCCCAATCGACCCCTTTCCATGGTTCGATGCCCCCAAAAAGCCTCGAATTCCACTTTTCGAAAGAAAAACTCAAAAAACCTGTAAGGATCCGTTCCAGCTCCGGTTTTTATTTAATGAGAGTGCGATGGGACCCCTGCATTATGTGATGCAAAGGATTTTCATCCACGATCCAAACAAAAACTAAAAGTAAGGATGCTAATGAAGTTCACTCAAAACGAACAAACCGCTTGTGTTGATTGTTACCTTGGCTGTGGCAATCTGTTTTTCTGGATGTAGAACCAGCAGAAATAACATGAGTACAGGCAAGGTCTCTCCCCCAGTTGTGGAGGGATTGAACGCTCATCTAGAACCCGGCCAAGCTATCCAAGGAAGCGGCGAGATCAAAACCTTGGAAATCCTTGGTATTAAGTTTTCTGGGGGAAAATCCGAACAAGTTGGGACTATTGGGAATGGATTATACATCAAATCTAGTCCCACTCTGAATCCACTCCGTTGGTTGTTTGGTTCCCCCGCTAACGTAAATGCAGCCGTTGATTCGGCCTACTACGATGCCGTAGATAAAACGAACGCTGACGGGATTATTTCAACGCGAATAAAGGGTGAAAAAACAGGATGGACCTTCCTGCACATTTTTGGCTGGGGAACCGCCACTGCAGAAGTCAGGGGGCGTGAGGTGATTATTGAAAAAGGCCAGTTACCTGGATCAAACTCAGGTGGGGCCCAGCCTAATTTTGCCCCTGGTTCTACACTCTGGGATTGGCTTGGACTGAGACTGGGTTGGCTTGGTTTCTAAACTATTCTTACTACTCATCGATCTCGGCATGCATTGTTCGAGCTTGTGGTGAATTCGAGAATCATTCGATTTACTGCCTGTTAGGTAGTAACTTGGGGTGTGGCTAATGGCCTCCTGTTAGCCACGCTCCAAGCAAGAATTTCAATAAAAAGTGGGAGAATCTTTCCACTACAGTCACAAGCCGTTCTGTTCCAATGTTCTGTGCGTAAACTCCCAGTCTACATAGTTTTCAACCCATAAACCACACGATTTTGATTGCTGATTGGGGCGTTTTGGGGGAGTATGAACACCGAACCCAAACAGATTAACAACCAATACTATGAGAAAATCTCTTTACTTGGCCAGTCTCTGTGCCTTGGCGGCTCAAGGAGTCGCCTCAGCGAGTACTTACACCAACGACTTTAGTAGCACGACGCCTGTCGGCTTCGTGATGAACGGCGGCGCCAGACCCGCCCCAAACGACTCGTTGTTCTATCCGGCACTGGAAGACGGCGTGCTGAAACTCACCTACGCTGAAAACAGCGAGAACGGGGTCGCGATCTTTGATGATATCGATCCGGGAGTTTCGATCGGTAGCTTTAAAGCCACATTTAAACTACGGATCGGCGGCGGATCTTCTACTCCGGCCGATGGGTTGTCGCTTTTCTACGGCAGTGGTTTGGATTCATGGTCGATGTTCGATGAAGAAGGACCCGATGCTGCAGCGATTCCTACTCTGAAAGGTATCACCGTTTCCATCGATACCTACGACAACGTCGATAGTGACCCGTTGAATAATTCCGGAGAGGCACCCTCGATCGACGTCAAGGTGGATGGGGTCCAAGTGTTGCACAAAATGATGGATGTTTTCTTCCTTCAAAGTGACACGTTCATCCCCGTCGTGGTCGAGCTCAAATCAAACGGGACGATCAGCGTAAATTATAGAGGGACGGACATTTACAAAGATGCTTATTTGACGGGCTGGGCTCCCTTGACTGGGGGACAATTCGCCATCGGAGCCCGCACCGGTGGATTGAATGAGAACAACTGGGTGGATGATGTGTCGTTCACCACGGTCGAAGCAGGTGCCGCAGCAGCTCCAACAATCACTCAAGCTCCAGCCTCACAGACCGTGAACGAACATGGCAATGCTTCGTTCTCCGTGGCGTTTGATGGAACTCCCGGGTTCAGTTTGCAATGGAGCAGAAACGGAGTGGATGTTGACGGGGCAACCGGCCCGACGTTCGCCCTCTCGAATATCCCATTCAGCTCGAACGGAGCTGAGATTCGAGTCAAAATCACGAATGCACAAGGCTCGGTGACCTCCGAACCGGCGGTTTTGACAGTTAATGCCGATCTCACTGCACCCACAGTGGTGAGCGCAGTCGGCACCGAGGCTCTCAACTCCGTCACGGTGACTTTCTCCGAGGACGTTGGTTTTGCCTCCGCTGTAAGCAATTACCAACTCAACAACGGGCTGACGGTTGAAAGCGTCGAAGTGTTGAATTTTAAACAGGTTCGCTTGAGTACTTCGACACAGACCGCTGGCACCCTCTACACACTGACCGTAAATGGTGTCAAAGATACCGCCTCCAATCCCAACACCATCGCGACGGACAGCACCAAGACGTTTAATGCGTTCGCAGCTGCCGTCGGGTTCCTCAAATTCGAATACTGGGGCAACATCGGCGGGGTTCCTGTTTCCGCTTTGGTGGATGATCCCCGTTACATCGCCGGCGTGCCTGATCTCACCCACTTCTCCGCTGGTTTCGACAGCCGATCGGTGTTCCCCAACGACAGCCATGAAAACTACGGTGCACGGATTTCGGGTTGGATTACACCCACTGAAACCGCGAACTACTACATCTTTCTGCGTAGTGATGATGCTTCGCAACTGTTTCTCAGTTCCGATGATAAACCCGAGAATCTCTCGGCAACTCCAATCGCCGAAGAGCCAGGGTGTTGTAACGGGTTCCGCGAACCCGCAGTCGATGTGCCCCAAACCACCGCAGAAGCCATCCATCTCGTGGCCGGCAATCGTTACTATATCGTAGCTCTCTACAAAGAAGGCGGCGGTGGCGACTATTGCCAAGTCGCTTGGAGAACCGAATCAGACACCACTGGAGCGGGTTCGCTGACTCCAATTCCCGGAGCTTATCTCTCCACCATGGCCGACCCCGGTGCCGCGTCAATCTCCTTCAGCGCGCAGCCAGCAAACGGTGCATCGACTGAAAACAAGACTGTTACTTTCACCGCTGCGGCCACAGGATCCCCTGCTCCTCTGTCGCTTCAATGGCAACGTGCCGAACCAAACAGCACCTCCTTTGCCAACATCTCCGGTGCAACCGGGGGCTCCTACACCACTCCCGTCTTGAAGCGAGCGAACGATAACGGTGCGAAGTATCGTGTTGTCGCCTCGGTTCCGGGAAAATCTGTTGCGAGTAGCGAAGCTTCACTGAGCGTGGAAATCGACTCCACACCTCCTGCATTGCTTCGTGCAACCACAGGTGACGGATATAAGAGTGTCCTCCTCACCTTCTCTGAGCCACTGAACGCGGCCTCCGCAAACAATGCTGGTAATTACCAGATCACTCCAGCACTCTCGGTTACTGGAGCCACCTTGGTGAACGCCACGACTGTGAGGCTAACCACAGCTCAACAAGCTCAAACGACTAGTTACACTGTCACCGTCGCTAATGTTGCTGACACAGCCATCCCAGCCAACTTGATCGACCTCACCCAACGGACTGCTGGATTCACCAGTTGGACTGATGTCGTTGGTGCAGTGAAATGGGAAATCTTCTATGGTATCGGAGGTACAGCGGTAAGCGAATTGACGCAGAACAGCAAATATCCCTTATCTCCTGACGAAGTCCGCCTAGTTGCTGGGTTTGATACCACCTCGATCGGCGGCCATTTCGGCGGATTCGCTGACAATTACGGGGCTCGCCTCAGCGGATACGTGATCCCTGCAGTCACCGGTGATTACGACTTCTTCATCCGCAGCGATGATGCGTCGCAATTATTCGTCAGCACTGATGACAATCCAGCAAACCTCTCCGCAACACCCGTTGCTGCAGAAAATGGTTGTTGCAATGCCTTCCTTGAACCTGCAGACGGTGTGACACAGACCACGGCAACCCCCGTTCACTTGGTGGCAGGCCAACGGTATTACATTGCGGCTCTCTACAAAGAAGGTGGCGGCGGGGACTGGTGCCAGGTTGCCATGCGTCTGGTTGGAGATCCAACGGAAGCTGGTTTGTTACGCCCGATTCGTGGAAGTGCCGTGGCAGCAGACTCAACGGTTGCTACGCTCGACACCATCACGCTACCGGCTGAAAGTGGTTCCCCTCTCGGTTCCGGCGATGCGACCAAGCGTGGTTTCACAGCTCGTATCCATCAGATGAATCAACAGGGAGCCACTGGCCCGATCAACACGATTGATCGTGCTGAAAGCCAATTGGCAGGAATCCTTGGAGCAAACGTCCTCGACCTCTCGACTGCGGTTGATGGGCTGTTCATCATTTCGGATACGCTCAACTGGAATCAAGAGCTGAACACCGGTGGCAACAGCGTGGAAGTCGGAGAATTCCAATCGATCAGCGATCCTTCAAGGCCTGATCTCGGAGTTCCTGGCCTCCCCGGACTTGGCACGGACGCCACTCGCGTTCTTGACAATCTCGCGGCCGAAGTCGTCACCTACGTCGAGTTTCCTACCGCAGGCGTTTACACCATGGGTGTTAATAGTGACGACGGGTTCCGAGTCTCGCCAACCCACGCGATTCCCAGCTCGAACGGATCCGTAGTTATCGATGCACCTTCCGCTGCCGCTGGTTCCTATTATGCAGCCAACGGGAGCCAAGAAATTGGAGGTGCGTTCAAACCGTTTACCGCACCAATCCGCGGAAAACTGGTATATGTCAATCCAGCAACCGCTTGCACGGATCTGAGCAATGGGGCGGATCTCGTCGGGAATATCGCTCTGATCGATCGCGGAGTTTGTACCTTCTCCTCGAAAGTCCAAAAAGCCATGGTGGCAGGTGCCATCGCGGTTGTCATGATCAACAGCCGAGATCCGGGCAGTGCTGACGGACCACTTCCCATCATCATGGGTGGTTCCTATGTCAATCTCAGTGCCGTCATGATCTCTAAACCGGATGGAGCCAAAATCAAAGCAGCGATCGCGGCAGGAGAACAGATCACGGTCTCCATCTCACCGACCAGTGGCCAAACACTTGGATCCTTCGACAACGGACGTGGAGCCACCAGCTCCATGTTCCTCGTGAACGTGCCGAAACCCGGTGTCTTCCCTCTCCGCCTTGTGTGGTTTGAAGGTGGTGGCGGAGCCAACTTGGAATGGTTCACAATGACCCCCTCCGGCACTTTGGCATTGCTGAACGACGCCGAAGCTGCGGGAGCGGTCAAAACTTACCGCGCTCGCACGGTAGTGTCCGCTCAGCCCACCTTGGTTGTGAACCAATCAGCGGGGGGATCATCCCTCACTTACACAGGCGTGCTCCAATCGAGCACGACGGTCAACGGTGCCTACACCGACGTGGCCGGAGCCACCTCGCCATTCTCGGTTGACACATCTGGGTCACCGACAAAGTTCTATCGCACTCGTCAATAAACCGAGTTTCGGTTTAAGTTCGTCAAGAGGCCGGGCCCAAAGGCCCGGCCTCTTTTGTTGAACTTTTCGACAACATTCCCTTCCCGCAGACCTCGTGAATTGGGTTTTTTCCATCGCTGGTTTTTGGATTTCTGCCGGAGTCATGGTTGCTCTAAACCATGTAGGATCCCATGCATGGCGAAGATCCCTCGACAAACATTGGAGTGAACGTGCCCGACTACTTTACCCAATCCGAGTTAGTGCCCTCCTCAACATCTATCTCCTCGCGGCGTTCGCGATTCTTGGGGCTGCGGTTGCTGGATTACCAGCAAGAGATTGGTGGTTTTATGCTTTATCGTGTTTTCTCGGAGGCTTGCTGGGGTGTTACCCTTTAGACAAAACAATTCGACCCGAACACACCCTTAAATCTTGGGGATACCAAGTCCTGTTGGGTTGGGGTTTACGTGCGTTTTTATTTGTGCCGTTAATCGGACTCGCAATTACAATCCCCGCCAAGTGGCGTTGGGAAGCTCTCGGCGCATCCATTGGCCTAGCGATCTGGCATGCTTGGATCGTGAGCGCAGGTCACATCCTTATCCTCCGATGGATGAGAGCTCTGACTCCTATTTCGCCGGAATTACAGGCGATTCTGAGCGAATGTTTCAGCAAAACATCTGTAACGCCTCGAACGGTTGGCATTTTACGCACTCCATTACTAGGTGCGTTTGCAGCTCCCATTACGCAGAGCCTCGTATTCACTGAAGGCCTGATCAAACACTGCACCCCCGATGAAATCCGGGCCATTTGTTACCACGAATTATCCCATCTCACTGAAAGTCGGCAGTTGAAAACCCAACGCGTCCTGAGCTCTTTCGTTTTCTTTCCGTTCCTTTTTACAAAGCCAATGCTCGATGCTTGGGGCTTGTGGGGTTTAGTGATTGTTGGGATCACAAGTGTTTTTTGGCAAAAAGCAGGTGTCCGTTTGTTGCGTCGATTGGAAGTTCAGGCGGATCAAGTCGCCGTTCGTCATGAGGTCGATCCAGGCCTTTACGCAAACTCGCTGCTTAAACTTCATATTCTGAATCAAATTCCAGCCGTCATGCCCAGAAACTTGGTTCATCCCCATCTCTATGACCGGATGCTCGCCGCCGGAGTCACGCCAGATTTTCCTCGACCTCAGCCTCCAAAAAAACTGAATTGGACCACCCTTGCGCTCTACGCGGGATTAATCCTCAGCATTTATCTATTCTACCAGAACTTCCGGCGTTGGTGACACGCAACACGAGAACAAGAGACACTGTTCTGTTTTGACGTTGCCCAACATAAATCTCGCCATTAGTGTCAACCATGTCCCCAACGCCTGAGTCATGAATACCGCTCTAAATCGCCGCAGTTTTTTGCGAACTTCTAGCCTCGCTGCAGCCGGTGCCGTTCCTGCTTGGTTTCTTGATTATCGGGAATCGATGGCCGCAAATCGGATATCGTTGTCACCCAATGATCGTCCAGCGTTGGCTTTGATCGGCTGTGGCGGACAGGGACGCGGTGTCGCGAATAGGGCTTCCAAATCGGCGGAGATTGTGGCGGTCTGTGATCTCGATGAGCGTCGCCTGGGCGAAGCATTAAAGTCTTTTCCAAAAGCACAACGGTTTTCTGATTTCAGGAAACTCCTCCAGCGCAACGATATCCACGGGATCATCAATGGCACTCCGGATCACTGGCATACGCTGATCAACATCGCAGCCTTAAAGGCTGGAAAGGACGTTTACAGCGAGAAGCCACTCACACTCACACTCGACGAAGGTAAACGCTTGGTTCGAGTAGCCGAGGAGACGAAGGGGGTTCTCCAAACAGGTAGCCAACAACGAAGCGATGAACGATTCCATCTGGCTTGCGAACTGGTCCGCAACGGACGCCTTGGCAAGCTAACGGACGTCCTCGTTAACCTTCCCTCCGGACCGAGAGGCGGTCCATTTGCAAAAGCACCCGTGCCCCCGGAACTGAATTGGGATGTCTGGCAGGGCCAAGTGGCCCTTACGGATTACGTCCCCGAGAGATGCCATGGGAGCTTCAGATATTGGTGGGACTATTCGGGGGGAACGATGACCGATTGGGGGGCTCACCACAACGATATAGCTCTGTGGGGAATCGGGCAGGAACGAAGTGGGCCCGTGTCGGTCGAGGCCAAGCCACGCATCGACATGATACCGGGCGGCTACACCGCTTATAGCGAGTATGAAGTCCATTACGTTTTTGCGAACGGCGTAAAACAGACGACTCAATCCGTCGTCGAAAACGGTCCGGACGGTCGTGACTTGAAGAAACCTGAGCAAGGTCACTTCCCTCACGGTGTAAAATTCACAGGGACTTTAGGCTGGATTTTTGTCACAAGAGGACGGATCGAAGCAAGCGATCCGGAGTTGTTGACCATGCCCATCCTCACCCGATCGCAACGGCTTTATGTGAGCCGAAATCATATGGAGAACTTCATTGAGTGCATGCGTACACGGAAGGCACCGATTTGCGATGCAGAAATCGGCCATCGATCCGTGAGCGTGTGTCATCTTGGGGTAATCGCGCTTCGCCTGAAACGTAAGCTAAGGTGGGATCCCGTCGCTGAACAATTCCTAGACGACCCTGAAGCCAATGCCATGCTCAGCCGTAAGATGCGGAAGCCTTATGATTATAGTCTCGTGATTTAACCCCAACCCCTTATCCCTATGGTTGACCCAACAGTTCTTTCCCGGCGCACGATGTTAAAATCGGGAGCCACGCTCACGGCTCTGACCGCGTTGCAACTTCCTCTCTCAGTTTTTGGAAGAAAACTCGCTCGAGATCAAGGGACACTCCTTCCGTTTCTCGATGTCCAACCCGGCAGCAAGATGTTGAAGTGGGAAAACATGACCCAGTGGGTAACCCCAAAGGATCAGGTTTTTTCTGTGAGCCATTATGGCCAACCAAAAGTTGATGAGGTCACTTGGAAACTTCAAGTTGATGGTTTAGTTAAAAAACCAATCGACCTAACCATCGAACAGATCAAGGCCCGGCGGAAGAAAGATGTATTTGCCACCTTGGAATGTTCAGGCAACGGAGCCAACCCAGGATTCATGGGGGCGATTGGCAACATCCGATGGACCGGGACACCTCTGCGCGCTCTCCTCAAGGAGGTGGGAGTAAAACCGCGAGGGACTGAGGTTGTATTCTTTGGAGCGGACGAAAAAGTCGAAAAGATTCGGGAAAAAGATTATCTCCAGAATTTCGCCCGCAGCCTTTCACTAGGTGATGCGCTCTCTGACGATGTCCTGCTAGCTTACGAGATGAATGGCGAACCGCTGGGGCCGGAACATGGGGCACCCCTTCGCTTGGTGGTTCCCGGATGGTTTGGCATTGCTTGGGTCAAATGGTTGACACGGATCGAGCTCACCGATCGCCGGTTCATGAGCAAATACATGGGACGGGAATACGTCACCATCCGAGGCGAGGAACGCGATGGTAAAACTATTTGGCGAGAGACCAGCGTCGGGCCCAAGGATGTTAAATCAATCGTTGCCCGGGCTCTCAAAATGAACGACGGCACCATTCGATTTTTTGGCGCAGCTTGGACCGACGGAACTCCGCTTTTGAAGGTGGAGATTCAAGTTCGTTCCACTGACAAGGAGACTTCGAGTGACCATTGGCTAAACACCGAACTGGATCGCACTCAACAAAGTAAGTTTTCTTGGACTTTTTTCAGTTTCGTTTGGAAAAACCCAACCCCGGGTGATTGGTATATTGTTTCAAGAGCCACAGATTCGGAGGGCCGCGTCCAACCCTCAATCGACGATGAAGCGATCAAACTGAAACGAACCTATTGGGAAGCAAATCAGCAATGGCCACGCAAACTGAAAGTATGATCGGACGGGGTGAACCATTCGACCCAAACGCCACCCTTCTGCAAGATCGGAACCTGAGCACCGCTTGGTTGCGATCAGCGCAGGCCAATTCGTCGAAGACAGCCGTGTTCTGGGGCGAGACCGAACTATCCTACAGTCAGTTACTGGGACAATCCTGTTGGGTTGCCAACCATCTCGAGACTAAGTTAGATAGCAAACGCGGGGATCGCGTAGCTCTATGGCTGAAGAATTGCCCCCAATTCATCAGTGTGCTCCAAGGCACCCTGCTTTCTGGGGGCGTCGTTGTTCCGATCAACAACTTCCTTAAACCAGACGAGGTTGCTCATATTCTCCAAGATGCGGGAGCAAACGTGTTAATCACGGACAGTTCGACGGAGGAAAGTGTCACTCGACTGAAATCTGTTTTTCCGAATCTCCAAATCTTGCTTGTGGAATCGATTCCTGCTGAATCGGTTCTACAGGACATCGCTTGGAGTGGCATCGAAGCTCAACGTCATGATTTAGCCGTATTGATCTACACTTCGGGAACCACGGGGCGACCTAAGGGAGCGATGCTCACCCACGACAACTTGCTCTCGAACGTGGAAAGCTGCCGTATCATGCTCCAGGCCGTCAGTTTTGACCGGATTGCTGTCCTCCTTCCAATGTTCCACAGTTTTATGTTCACTGTGGGTTTACTGCTCCCGTTGCTCATCGGCGGCTCGGTCGTCCTGATCAAATCAGTCCACCCACCGAAAGCGATCTTCGGAGAGATCTTCGACCGTCAAGCCACGCTGCTCCCGGCGATCCCTCCATTATTCCGCGCGCTTGCAGGTGCATCTGTGCCGGAGAATTGTCCCCTTCGCCTTTGCGTCAGTGGAGCGGCTCCCCTGCCCCTAGAAATCCTGAAAGAGTTTAATGCAAAATTCTCCTTCCCGCTCTTGGAAGGTTACGGTTTGAGCGAAGCAAGCCCGGTCGTGTCGATCAATCCCATCCCCGGCCCATGGAAAGCTGGTTCCATCGGAACCCCCATTCCCGGGGTTGAAATGTCGGTGCAAGATGACGCTGGCAACATGCTCCCGCACGGAGAGGTTGGCGAAATTTGT
This sequence comes from Verrucomicrobiales bacterium, assembly GCA_005793025.1. GTDB lineage: Bacteria > Verrucomicrobiota > Verrucomicrobiia > Limisphaerales > SXQI01 > SXQI01. The sequence goes on along the minus strand of SXQI01000216.1, from coordinate 8,516 downwards.
GTTCGCGGTACCAATGTGATGTCGGGATATTGGAACCAACCTGATGAATCCGCGAAAGTCCTGAAAAACGGATGGTTGCTCACCGGCGATATTGGATACGGTGATTCCGAGGGCTATTATTTCATCACCGACCGGAAAAAAGACATGTTGCTTGTTAACGGCATCAACGTCTATCCCCGCGAGATTGAGGAAATCCTTTACCAATACCCCGGCATCAAAGAAGCCTCGGTCGTTGGGCAACCCGACTCCAGAAAGGGTGAGCAACCAATCGCGTTTGTTTCAGCGATCGAAGGTGCAACCCTCAACGAGAAATCGATCATCGATTTCTTACGCGAGCGTCTCGCCAACTACAAAATCCCTCGTCACGTCCACATCCTTGCCCAGTTACCCCGGAACGCGACAGGCAAAATCCTTAAGACACAGCTGCGGGAGATGTTAAAGTTAGCAACGAAGGAAAACGACCAAGTATGACCCATTTGGGAGAGATTGGTGCGCTTGACAGGACTTGAACCTGCACGGCGTTAGCCACTACCACCTCAAAGTAGCGTGTCTGCCAATTCCACCACAAGCGCGCACTGGACGGTGAGTGTGCCTTTCTCACCCACGAGCTGCAAGCGATTTTTGAAACGCAATTTCTCTTGCGTTGAATTCTAGACGCTCCATCCAAATTAAATTGTCAATCGCATCGAAAGTCGTGAGTTTGTTGGGATGTCGAAGTCAGCATTAGGGAAGGGATTGGGGAACTTGATGGAAGGAGACCGCGTGGCGGGGTCTCCTATGCCGTCAACAACCGCAAAACCATTCAGCCCACAAATTAGGAATCTTATCCAGCCGCAGGGCTCTGAGAGCCGGAAGTCCCAAAGTTTACCGAGAATTCCAGTTTGGTATTGGTTTGGTTTGGATCTGATCCTGTGCATCGGTGCTTTTGGAGTAGTGCGCGTGCATCCAACGTTCCTAGGGTTCAGCCTCGCGGCAGTGGCGGTCATCACTGGTTTAGTTTTTGCATTGTTTGGAACCCTTACCTCGCCTGAGGATCAGCGGTGATGATGGAGCTCGATCAAATCCGATTGACGGGAATGGAGGCGATTGATTTTCGCATTGTGAGGGGTTCATGAAGGACTCTCCTCCAACTCATGCCAAAGCAATCAACATGTTGGCTTTGGCGACAATCTTTTGGGGGTTAAGCTTCCCGGTGATGAAAGCCCTCGGTCAACTCCAGCACCAACTCTTGCCGGAAAGTAGTTCATGGTTTGGAACCGCGTTTGTGAACACACTACGCTTCGGTTTGGCTTTCATCCTGATGACATTTTTCACCTTGGGAAGCCTCAAATCCATCACCCGTTCAGAAGTCTGGCAAGGATTCGGTTTGGGGTTTTTAGGAGGGGTAGGCTGTATTTTTCAAATGGACGCGCTGAATTATACTTCCGCCTCGACCTCAGCGTTTTTGACTCAGGCCTATTGCATTGTGTTGCCGTTAATTCTAGCGATCCGCACTCGAAGTTGGCCGCCAGCTAAATTGTTATTCGCTTCTGTTCTAGTGATCACTGGCATCGCAATTTTAAGCGAAGTGAGTTGGGGAGCATTCAGCCTAGGTCGAGGAGAAACCGAAACTTTGATCGGCTCAATGATTTTTGCTGGGCAAATACTCTGGCTCGAACGCCCAATTTTTCGCACTAATAATGTGAAGCATTTTTCCCTCGTCATGTTCGGAACCATCGCAGTGATTGGAGCAATGTTTCTCTTTTTTTCCATGCGTAGTCTCGCAGAGCCATTGACCATGTTACGCTCAGGTTCGGTGTATCTACTCGTTGGCCAACTGGTCGTTTTTTGCACACTGATCGCCTACGTTATGATGAATTATTGGCAACCTAAAATCTCCTCCGTCGAAGCGGGTCTGATTTATTGCATTGAACCCGTGTTCGCGAGTCTCTTTGCTTTGTTTTTGCCGGCCCTATTTTCAAAATGGTTTGGAGTCAATTATCCTAATGAATCGATCACCCAGAACTTACTTTGGGGTGGTGGCCTCATCCTCGCAGCGAATGTGCTCCTCCAACTGAATTTCGGAAAATCTAGCAATAAACGCTCACAATCAGCCTGCTAACTCGTGCGAATCTGCTTTGAATTTCGGGATCAATTGAGGAATGGTGTAGTCTAACTGAGATGATTTCGCGAAGGATTGCGGTGGTAGGTGGAGGAGCAGCAGGGTTTTTTGGTGCGATCGCATCTGCTCAGGTTGATCCCAATCTTGAGATCCTCATCTTGGAACGGGGACCACACTTTCTGCAAAAGGTCCGAATCTCCGGAGGCGGACGTTGCAATGTCACCCATGCCTGTTTTGATCCTCGCGAACTCTCCCGACGTTATCCACGCGGTGAAAAAGAATTAATCTCCCTCGTTAAAAGGTTCCAAGTCCAAGACACCATCGAGTGGTTCGCAAACCACGGCGTCCTATTGAAAACTGAGGATGATGGCCGCATGTTCCCCACAACAGACCGTTCGGAGACGATCATCGACTGTTTAAGGAACGCAGCACAGGCTGCAGGAATCGAGATGCGCGTCAATTGTGCCGTTGAGCAAATCGAACGACGAGGTGAAAGATTCCTCCTCCGCACCAGCCGTAATGAGACACTCGAGGCGGACTTGTTGCTTTTGGCAACCGGTGGTTGCCGAACTCCAGCACTCGCATCGCTTGCGATCAACCTTGGCCACACCATTTCAAATCCAGTTCCTTCTTTGTTCACTCTCCATGTCGAAACTCCTTGGGTCCGCGAACTCGCTGGTGTGACTGTTGAAAAAGTCGAGGTTTCGGTTCCCGGCACGGATCTACACGAAACCGGCCCTGTTTTGCTTACACACTGGGGTCTGAGTGGCCCCGTAATCCTTCGAGCCTCGGCTTGGGGAGCACGAGTTCTACACGACCTGAATTATAACTTTCCGCTCCGCATTAATTGGCTTCCTGATTTAACAGAGGATAATCTTCGGATCCTCTTACAGGAGAGAATAAAACTTCAATCCGCCAAACGTGTCGTGAATTCGCCGATTCCACCCATACCCACGCGCCTTTGGGAGGCTCTGGTCAAAACATCGGGGATCTTGCCCGAACGGCGGTGGTCTGAAATAGGTCGGGCAGGTTTGCATACCCTGATCGAAACCCTTTCTCGCACCACGTTCCTGATCACAGGCAAGAGTTTGAACAAAGATGAATTTGTAACCTGTGGAGGAGTTAAGTTGACTGAGGTTGATTTGAAAACGATGGAGAGCAAAGTATGTCCCGGCCTCTATTTCGCTGGGGAATTATTGGATATCGATGGGATCACCGGAGGATTCAATTTCCAAGCAGCTTGGACTACCGGATGGGTGGCAGGACAGGCGATGGGTCGGCGATAATGCATTGGTTTTCGCTATGGAACCCACATTTTCGGAGCACCAAACAATCGAATTCTGCTGTTGCAGCGCGATGCCTCGTGTTTAATTGAATCATGTTTCGTCCTTGCATCGATCTACATCAGGGCCGGGTCAAACAAATCGTCGGCGGTACGCTGACGGACGATCCAGCCGGTCTGACGACTAATTTTATCTCGGAAAAACCGGGGTCATGGTTTGCGGATTTATACCGCAAGGATGATCTGCAAGGTGGCCATGTCATCATGCTAGGGTCGAATAACGAAGCCGCAGCACAGGAAACCTTAGCCGCTTGGCCCGGAGGGCTGCAGATCGGAGGTAATATCCAGCCAGACAATGCCAAAACTTGGATTGCAGCAGGTGCTTCTCATGTGATCGTCACCTCTTGGATATTTCAGGAAGGGAAACTCGATTGGTCTCGGCTGGATCGACTGGTGGACGTGATGGGATCGCCTCGTCAATTGGTGTTAGACCTCAGTTGTCGCAAGCGAGACGGGGAGTATTTTGTGGTCACCAACCGTTGGAAAACGTTTACCGACCTCACACTTTCTCAAGAAACATTGGATAAGCTCAGTGCCTATTGCGATGAGTTTCTGATTCATGCCGTGGATGTTGAAGGTCTTTGCCAAGGCATCGATCTGGAACTGGTAGAAAAGCTTTCCCAATGGACCCCTATCACGACGACCTATGCAGGTGGGGCAAAATCTCTGGATGACCTCGCCACTGTCTCCCGACTTGGTCAGGGCCGCATCGGACTGACGATTGGTTCGGCTCTCGACATTTTTGGGGGCCAAGGCATCAAGTATGCGGATGCAGTCGCGTTCAACCGAAACCTTTACACCCAACACCTGAATGACCATTGAAGAAATTCTCTCAAATGAAGAGTTGCGACGCCACGAGTTCCCCGTTGTCTCAAAAAAAATCTATCTAGCACACGCTGGAGTCTGTCCCCTGCCCCGAAGAATCGCCGAGGCCATCAAAAGCTACTCGGACGCTTGCATGTTGGATGATCAGGAAACAGTGATTCCATCCCGACTTTTCCAAGACACACGGGCGAGTGCCGCACAGTTGCTTGATGCAAAACCCGAGGAAATCGCGCTGATTGGCCCCACCTCCATCGCGTTAAGCTTTATCGCGGGTGGAGTCAAAATCAGGCGCGGCGAGAATATCGTCGTCTATTTTGATGACTATCCGTCCAACGTCTATCCGTGGATGACCTTGGCTGATCGAGGGGTTGAAGTCAGGTTCCTCAATATTCGTGAACTTGGCAGAATACGCCCAATCGACGTGATCGGTCAGATTGACGAAAGCACGCAACTTGTGGCCCTAGCCTCGAGTCATTTTCTTTCCGGCCACCGCATTGACATCGAGGCGATCGGCAAAGCGTTAAGGGATCGCGGGATCTTGTTCTGCGTGGATGCCATTCAAACCCTTGGAGCTTTTCCCACGTCCGTGAAACAGGTTGATTACCTTGCTGCCGACGCTCACAAATGGCTCCTCGGCCCCTGTGCCGGAGGAGTGATGTATGTGCGAAAAGAATCCCAAGACCGTCTCAGACCGACCACTCAAGGCTGGCATAACCTCCGGTGTCCAAACTACAGCGCACAGGAAGATCTCGTCTATCGCGAGGATGCCCGACGATATGAGGCAGGCACTGCCAACCTCCTTTCGATTGTTGGCCTCAAGGCGAGCCTAGATCTAATCCTCGAACTCGGAATCGAAACCATTGGCAGAGAACTGTGGCGCAAACGATCTTGGATGGTACCTGCGTTGCAAGAAAAGGGTTACTTGGTTCTCAATGCCGATGGAGCACTCAACAATTCGGGAGGATCCATCACCTTTAGCAAACCAGAAACCGACATGCGCTCGCTCCACTCACGACTGGAAGCCGCTAACATCGTGTCCTCTCTCAGAACCGACCGAGCCGGAAATAATTATATCCGCTTTTCCCCTCATTTTTATAATACGGATCAAGAGCTTCATCAGACTTTAGAACAATTATAAACGGCCCCTGAAATCGAACTCCGTGTCAGGGTCCTGCGTGATTGACCAAGGACGATGGATGGGATAGGCTTGGATTAGGTTCATGAAATACATCATTGCGTTGCTCCTCCTACTGGCGCCACTTGTTGCCCTCCGGGCGGCTCAACCGACGCTAGTTAATGGAATCGCCGTCATCGTTAATGACAACATTATCACCTATAAGGATGTTCAGAACAGCATCCGAGAGGATTTAGATGCTCTGGAGCGGCGGTATGCTTCCCAGCCGACCGTGTTGGACCAAAAGACGAAGGAGTTACAAGCAGCCCGGATCGAAGAACTCGTCGAATACCAACTGGTTCTGCATGAGTTCAAGACCGCAGGTTATAACCTTCCTGAAAGTTTCATCGAGAACCGCATCAGCGCGGATCAAAAAAAATACGACAATCGGTTGGTCCTAATCAAAACTCTCCAGTCACAAGGCATCACCTACGAAAGCTATCGTCAAAAAATTCGGGAACGAACCATTTTGGAACTCATGTTCCAACAGAAGGTGCCTTCGGATCCAGTCATCTCGCCCACAAGAATTGGAAACTACTACAGCGAGAACGCGGAACAATTTCGCCTTCCTGATCAGGTAAAACTCCGGATGATTGTTTTGACCAGCCCGGCCAACGAAAAGGTTGCGACGATTAAAATGGCTAAAGAAATCCGGACCCAGATTGAGGGAGGTGCTGATTTTGCAGAAATGGCCCGCGTTTACTCCACTGGATCGCAAGCCAGCCAAGGCGGAGATTGGGGCTGGGTAGATCGAAAAACTCTCCGCGAGGATCTTGCTAACATCGCCTTCACCTTGAAAGCCGGTGCACAAAGTGATCCCATCGAAACGGCACAAGGAGTCTACCTGATGAAGGTGGACGAAGTGCGATCCGCTCATGTTCGTCCGCTCGCTGAGGTTCGAGAAGCCATCGAACAAACATTGAAAACGAGCGAAACCAAACGCCTCCGCAAACAGTGGATTGATCGGCTTAAAAGCAAAGCCTTCGTCCGTTACTTCTAACGGAGGATTTGGCACCCCGAAGGAATCCATGAAACCGTGGATCGGAATCTCGCTGGGCGATCCTACAGGCATCGGGCCAGAGGTGACACTCAAGAGCCTCGCGGCGATACCTGACGATGGCACCCGTTTCCTGATTGTGGGAGATCATGGGGTTCTTGACCGTGTGCAGTCCGGTTGTTCGTTAAACCTTCACCTCTCCCCTTTTCGATCCTACGACACCAGCGAACGGATCAGCGTTTTCAATCCATCACTCAACCCATTGCCCCCGGACTTGGACTTGGGTGACCCGATGGCAGCCGAAGCTGCACTCGCCTCGTTGCGAGATGTTGGAGAACGCTGCCACCGTGGTGAATTAAACGGCATGGTCACCGCCCCCCTTCACAAGGAAGGGATCATCAACCTCGGACACACGTCGTTCGTCGGTCAAACAGAATACTTATCTGACCTCGCCGGTTGCAATGAGACGGCCATGATGTTGCTCGGTGAAGATGATCGCAACCGTTGGTTGCGCGTTGTCTTAGCCACGACCCACCTCCCAATCAAAGCAGTGGCTAATTGTTTAACTCGAGAAAAAGTTGAACTTGCTATCGCCTGTGCCTCAAAAGCCTGCCTCGACCTCGGACTGAATCGTGCGCGGATTGCTGTTTGCGGTTTGAATCCCCACGCTGGTGAAGGTGGAAAAATGGGAACCGAAGAAATCACCACCATCCAACCTGCCGTTGAATCGATGAGGCAACGCGGTTTCGATGTCTGGGGACCCATGGCAGCCGATGCCCTTTTTCATTATGTTTATCGCGGTGATTACGATGTCGTTGTCGCGATGTATCATGACCAAGGTTTGGCCCCTCTGAAAATGGTGGCCTTTGAACGGGGAATCAACTGGACGCTTGGGCTCAGCTTCGTCAGAACCTCCCCTGACCACGGCACTGCTCACGATATCGCTGGACGGGGAATTGCCAATCCACTGAGCATGATGGCCGCCATTGATCTAGCCAAAAAACTGATCATTAAGAATTCCAGTAAGAAATCACTTTCCTGAACCTAATCCTAAGTTCAGCACGGTTTCTCAGATATAATACATTTTCTCTCGTGCGACAGAATCGTCCGCCAATTGTTGGAAGTTGATTTTATCAGCGGTCGTATCCAATGTTTTTTGCAATAGCCCCCACGCGTTTTTAAGCTCCGGCGGGCAACTCGGGTCGGTCAACGCAGGGCTATCAAATATTTCGCCGTGAACTGCGCGGATAACATCCCCCAACGTGACCTCCGATGGAGCTCGAGCCAAGAGATATCCTCCGGCTTTCCCTCGCTGACTTTTCACGATCTGTTTTGATTTGAGCTCAATGAGGATTTGAACCAAGTAATTGACTGCAAGTCCTTGCCCTGCAGCAAGATCCTCCGCACGCACGGACTCTCCAGATGGGAATGCCCTCACCAGTCCAAGAACCGCACGTGCTGCGTAATCACTCTTAACCGACAGTTTCATGCGCAGGTAACTTAGTTTTGAATCCCCAATCAATCAATCAAAAGCACCCCGCAGAAAACCCAGACTATTCGGAGAATAAAAAAGCGGGCTAAGCAGAACACACGGAAAACCAATCTGCAGCCCGCTCTCCTTCTACATAGAAGGAAAATTAAAAATGACAAAATTGTTCCTCCGACGAATCCGGTGCCAGAAAAGTATTAAAGCCACTGAGTCTAGGCATTACAGCGTCGTTGGGTAGGAAATTGATGCCAAAATGAGCCAAAGACGGCAAGCACAATTCGACAATTTTCGGACCGTGTTTTGATTGCACCTAATCTAGAATCCGCAGGGTGTAACCTTTAAGAATCTCCCCACGTCTGCCCCCATGTCGAAAGACTTAAACCGTTAAATAGATATTATGAAAAAAACATTGATCCTGAGCCTGTTGAGCGCAGTCGCCCTCACGGGAAGCCTCTACGCCAAAGATGCGAAGCCAGCACCGAAAGACGCTCCAAAACGTGAGCTAACAGCTGAACAGAAAAAGCTCCGCGAAGAAATTGTCAAAAAATATGACACCAACAAGGATGGAAAGCTCGATAAGGACGAACG
>SXQI01000215.1 GCA_005793025.1 Verrucomicrobiales bacterium | reverse complement strand
TGTGGGAGGTTACAAGATCCACGCGGCCCAAGCAGGTTTTCTCGAAACCACCCTGCGGCAGCAGCCCACGTGGGCGGTGAATGTGTCTGGCGATTGGCGCGAGCGGGTGCGACGACAGCATGGCGAGGTGGAGATGAAAGCCCCGCCTTTGGGGGATTTAGATCAGGTATTGAGACCCTACCAAAAACAAGGGGTTGCATGGCTGTGGTTTTTGCGGGATCACCGATTGGGTGGAGTGTTAGCCGATGAAATGGGTTTAGGGAAAACGCTCCAAGCTTTGGCTTTTCTCCAATCTACGCTGCCGAATACTCAAGGTCGTCCTTCGCTGGTTGTTTGTCCGACGTCTCTCGTGTTTAACTGGTTGGCTGAGGCGGCTAAGTTCACACCGCAGCTCAAGGTGTTGGCACTCCACGGTTCTAAACGTGAACAATTGTTTGCAGAGATCCCTCAGAATCACCTGATCGTGACCAGCTACGCCCTCATTCGTCGGGATGCGGCTCTTTATGCTGGGATTGAATTCGACACGGTGGTGTTGGATGAAGCCCAGCACATCAAGAACCGCCAAACTCAGAATGCTCAAGCGGTCAAAGCGATCAGGGCATCCCATCGTCTAGTATTGACTGGGACGCCGATGGAAAACTCGGTGTTAGATCTTTGGTCGATTTTTGACTTTTTGATGCCGGGTTATTTGGGGCAAGCGAAGGACTTCAAAGAACGTTACGAGGTTCCGATTACCCGGGAAAAAGATTCGGGTGTCCAGAAGCGGTTGACGCGGAGGGTGCGGCCATTTTTGCTCCGTCGACTGAAACGAGATGTGGTTACCGAATTGCCAGCGAAGCTTGAACAGGTCTCCTATTGCACGCTCTCCCCTGATCAACTTGAACTTTATCAACAATTCCTCGAGGCCGGCCGAAACGAAGTTTCACAAGCACTGGGCCAAGGAGGGTTGCAACAAAGTCGATTTGCAATCCTGAATGTTTTATTGCGTTTGCGACAGGTTTGTTGCGATCCGCGACTACTCAAGCTAGAGACCAACGGAAAGAAGGCTCCGAGTTCGGGGAAGGTGGAGCTTTTCACTGAGTTATTGGAAGAAGTCATCGATGGTGGACACCGGGTGCTGGTGTTTAGTCAGTTTGTGCAGATGTTACATTTGATCCGAGATCACCTAGAAGCTCAGGAGATCGAGTATTGTTATCTGGATGGTTCAACCGTGGATCGCGGTAAAGAGGTGCAACGTTTTCAATCTACCAGCACAATTCCAGTGTTCTTAATCAGTTTGAAGGCGGGCGGTGTTGGGTTGAACCTCACCGGAGCCGATACGGTGATTCATTTTGATCCTTGGTGGAATCCTGCAGTGGAGGATCAAGCGACCGATCGCGCCCATCGGATTGGTCAGAATCGGGTGGTGACGTCCTACAAACTGATCACGCGGGGAACTGTGGAAGAAAAGATTCTCAATCTGCAAAACCGCAAGCGAGAGCTGATCCAAGCCACGATTGAAGGGGAGGAACAACTCGCTCAGACGTTGAGTTGGGAGGAGATCCAAGATTTGCTCTCTTGACCAGCAGTTGTTGAGCTATTGGGGACCCCACTTCGTGTTTTTAAGAAATGCGAGGAGATCAGCGAGTTCCGGAGTTGAGAGTTGCTGATCGAGACCCTGTGGCATCAGGGAAATCGGACCTGGGCGGACGTCTGTGATGTCTGACCGGTTAATGCGCACCTCAGTCTCAGGGCCTGTCACGAGAACCATCATCTCCGGGTTATCCGATTGAACGATCCCAAGGAAATCATCCCCTTGTTGTGTTGTCACCCGAACAGGTTCATAGCTCCGCACGAAACTGGCACTGGGAAAAACGATGGATTCGAGTAGATCCATTTCAGTGCGAATGGTTCCGATGCTCGTGAGGTCTGGGCCGACCTCTCCGCCGAGATATCCGATGGAGTGGCAGGTGGAGCAGGCCGCTTTGGTGCTGTTGAAAATTGCCTGTCCACGACGGACGTCGCCTCCTTTGGTCTGGGATAATAAAGTTTCGAGGCGAGACTTTTGTTGTGAAGCATCCACCGTCAATGATGCAACCAGAGCATCCCGTTGAGTTTGGACTGCGGTGGAGAGTTTGGTGAACCGTGGCTTGAGATGTTCGGGACGAAGGCTGGCGAGACTCTTGGAGCGGCGGAGGGATTCAAGGAGCTGGAGGACGACCGATTCGTTGGTCGAACTGTCGAATGCGCCGAGTAATGTAGTCAGTTCCATCGGGCTGACTTCAGCAATTCTCACTGAGAGGAGTTTGAACTGTTCCTCGGTGAGGCGGGTGCGAATGAGGATTTCGGATGCCATTTTTTTATGCAACACGGCGTGACTCGGTTCCAATTCTGACAAGAGGAAAGCAAAGAGTGCGGGGCTCAGTTCTGGCAGACCTCCAGCGATCGCTGAAAGTGCGCTGAGCCGTGGATTCGGAGCTAGCTGGGTGTTGCGTCCAATATCGAGCAAGGCCGTGTTGAGTGCGGCGTTGGTGCATTTGTGGCCGGTGAGCCAACGGGCTGCTTTGAGAGATGGGGTGAGCAGTTCGGGTGTTTGAGAGCTCAGCAGCGTGGTCACGGCGTGGGTCCAAGCTTCCGGTGCCACCTTTAGATTGGCGAGAGTCATCGAATCGAGCACCAACAAGCGTGGGGCGAGTGGAGCGGTGGAATCAGTCGCGACCTGAGCAATGAGAGTTTGCACCTCGGTTGAAGCGGATAAATCTGCGACAAATCGTGCAAGTTCAGCGCGTGCTTTAGGCGAGCTGTGTGGGGCCATGATTTGTTTTTTGAAGAATTCCGCAAACGAGGATCCCCAATCGGAATGACGGTTTGCCACCCATCGGGCTGTTGATTGAGTGAGTTCAGAAGCGTTGGTCGAGGTTCCTTCGAGGAATGGCAAAACTTCCTGCGGTTGGAGTTTGCCGGAAGCCATTTGGTCGAGTGCGACGAGGCCCGCCTGAGTTTTTGATGGAGTGGTCGGATTCACCAAAGCCACACGTGTTGCGACAGGGTCGTTCAATTCGATCAACGCAAAGATGATGGAGTGTTCTAGCGGCCGATCATGGGGTTGGCTCGCGAGCTGAAGTAACGCTGGGACGACGCTCTTGTCTCCAATTCTGCCGAGGGCTTCTGCAGTCACGCGCTGAATTGCAGGTGCAGCTTGCTGAAGGGTTGAGAGCAGGGCAGGGATGGAAGCAGCATCGCGCCAGAGGCTGACAGAATGAATCGCGCTTGAAGCGACCACGGTCTGCGTATCGTTGATCGCTGAGCGGACAGCTTTTCGGGCTGCGGGTCCATGGATCCGAGTTAGGGCCCAAACCGCTAAGGAACGAGCACTGGGATCGGTCGATGTGTGAAGCATTTTCTCTAAAAATGGAACTGCCGGTGAACCGAGGCGTGCGAGTTCCGAGACGGCGCGATCTGCAATGAAGGGTTGTGGAGAGGCGAGGCGTTCGACCAATTCTTCAGGCCTCGGTGTGGTCCAGTCGAGCTTCAAACCTCTGGGGTCGGGTGAACCTTTGTTGAGTTGTCGGCGCACTCGATAGATCGCTCCGAATACGTCCGGTTTAGCCAATTGCGAGGTCGGGCAACAAATCTTATACCACCCTCCCGTGTCGAGAATGAGCAAGCTGCCGTCGGCATCTTCGAGCACATCCGTCGGGTGGAAATCGGGATCGTCCGAGGTCAGGAAATCGGTTGTTTCGGATTTGAAGGTGCTTCCGTCGGGTTGGAGCGCGTGACGGGTCACTTTGTGCAGATTAAAAAGTGTGGCGAAAAAATTGTCTTTATACTGTTTGCCAAAAACTTCGGATCGATATCGGGTGAGTCCACACGGAGCGGCAGCACCGAATAGACTCATGACTGGCATGAGGTCGCCTGTGGCAGGGTGACCATCGAGCACATCGTTCGGTTTGCCATACAACCCCCCATAGATCGCATGAACAACCGCGTCCCTCTTGTTCGCTTCAGGTCTACGGACGAAGGTGGTTGTGAATAGCCGTTCGCCACCTGCAGTGAACGCGACCTCCACAGGATTATCCATCCCTCCGGTCATCACCGGTTCTAAATCCGTGCCATCAGGTCGTGAGCGAAAAATATGAGCGGCGCGAGTGGACCAGTTGGGTTTTCCTCGGAGGGGATGTTTTTGGGTGGCGAATGCTCCTTTGCACCAATAAAACCAGCCATCGGGACCTAGGTAGGGGCCGTGCAAATCGTTGGCGCATCCGGTGAGAGTTTGACCCTGAAACCACTCCGTGCGTTGGTCGGCAACGCCGTCATTATTGATATCCGATAGCTTCCAAATGCTGGGTGGAGCTCCTACATAGAGCGATCCCTGATACCACATCACCCCTTCCGGAAACATCATCCGATCAGCGAAAACGGTTTGCTTATCGTAGATCCCATCGCCATGGGTGTCCTCGAGGCGAACGACGCGGTGTGGCCTATCGATGAGTTGTTTGTCCGGCTTGTCGTTGGAACCGGAAGAGTCCGAAACGTAGAGGCGACCTTGCTCATCAAAATCCATTTCGATGGGTCGATTCACAAGCGACGGATCCACCACGCGTTCCACCACAAAGCCGTCAGGGACAGTCAGGGTCTGGCTGCCAAATGTGAAATTAGCAGCGAACACGGAAGCTGGGAGGAGCAGTAGTGCCGATGCGGCCAAGACCAGATGGGTTCGGGGGGACGAAATGATTGTTTTCAAGGATGAGTCAGATTGCAAATTTGTTCCTAGTTCGGCAAGCCCTGAGTGATGCGCTTGGCTTTATGTGGCGATTGGAGTAGGTTGTGGATTGTGAACCTTCGTCATTTGCTATTGGGGATCGTGCTGCTTGCAGGGGGGTGGAGTCTTTGCGCTAAGACGTTCACCGTGGGAACTTACAATGTGGAGTTATACATCGATCGTGGGTTCTCAACGGTTCCGCCCAAGTCAGCTGCTGCAAAAGCAAAGGCGCAGGAAACCATCCTTGCGTTGCAGGCGGATGTGTTGGCTCTGCAGGAATTTGGGACGACAAATCTCCTAGTTGAGTTGCAGGAGACCCTGAGTCAAAGAGGGCTGACCTATCCTTATTGGGAGTGGGTGAATGGGCCGGATACGAATCTGCACCTAGCGTTGCTCAGCAAGTTTCCGATCGTGGCGAGCCGACCCCATGTCTCGGAGGCGTTTCTTTTGGGTGGCCGCCGGATGTTTGTGAGCCGGGGTTTCTTGGAGGTCGATATCCAAGTAGAACCGAGTTACCGCTTCACGCTGTTGGCGGCTCATTTGAAATCGAAGCGGTTTTCCCTCGTGGCGGACGAGGAAGAGATTCGTGATCAGGAGGCGATGATGCTTCGGGCGCATGTGGCACGATTGCTGGCGGAGGACTCCAAGCGTAATCTCGTGGTTCTGGGTGACTTCAACGATCATAAAAGCACGAGGACGTTGCAAACGTTGTTAGGGAGAGGGCGGATGGGGCTCGTGGACACGCGCCCTTCTGAACGGAGGGTGCCTTCGATCACCTCGAACGAGTTGAGCAATGCGACTTGGACGCATTTTTTCTCGCGGGATGATGTCTATAGTCGGCTTGATTATATTTTAATCAGCAGTGGATTCGCGCGGGAGTGGAACCGGGAAGAATCCTACGTGTTGGCTCGGCCCGATTGGATCGAGGCTTCGGATCATCGACCGGTCGTTGTCCAGTTCGATGCCATCGATCGTTGATTGGATCCGGACCTACTCGCTGCTCAGCAGAGAAGACTTGTTCTGGTCACTCCCCAAGCTTCGTGAGGCGAAGGTTTTGAGGGAGATGACAAAGCTGACCGAGAAATCATCTTCGGTTAGGCGGTAGTCTCGGTGCCGAAATGTGAGTGCACCGGTCCAACTGCGAAAGTCGCGATAGATCGTGTAATGCTGATCCTCCATTTTTCCATCGCGAGCTTCAAAATGATGGGACATTCGGAATCCCCAGTTCTCGTTGAATTTGTAGTAGAACGAATCGTAAAAAGTGTTGTTCTCGGAATCTGGACCGAACTTCGGATCGAGCCGGAAATAACGTTGTCCAAGTCGGATGCTCCAGACGTCATTGGGACTGAGGAGGATCGAGTGGTTTGCCGCGCTGAGCTGGTGCTGATGTTCATTATACCGAAGTTCGGAACTGAATGCGATCCACTTGCGGGGAATGAAATCGAGATCGGAATAGATATCGGATAGCCGGGTTTGTTGATCGCTGGGGTCGAGGCGAAAATCAGTCACGAGGGCTGACTGCAACAGGTTGACAACTTGTCCATCGCGTTTGGTCTGGATCCGATTCCGCAGGCCTAGCCGCACCACGTTCTGGCTATCAATGGAATCGATCTGGTTATAATCCGGGTAATCAATCGGCAATAGTCCGAGGCTAGGGAGTTCGGTGTCGAACTGGGGCAAGCGATTTGGGCGGACGTTGGGTTCGGGAACAAAAACGTAATTGATCGAGGGTTCAAAGATGTGGCGAATCCCGTCAACATCGAACAAGGAATTCTTGGCATCACTCCAAACGTGTGAGGCTTTAAATGAGGCTTCTGCACCGGTGTTGAAAACGAATCGGTTTTCGGATTC
>SXQI01000022.1 GCA_005793025.1 Verrucomicrobiales bacterium | reverse complement strand
GAAGTTTTGGCGAAACTTTTCGGCGGACAGGGCACCATTAACGTCCCCTCTTGGTCGCCCGACTCGCGTCGGCTTTCATTCGTCAGTTATCAGCGACTGCCATAATTCGATCGGATTAGGCGACCCTGTTTTTGACTCGATTTTTTGGAAAAGTAATTTGACAGGTTTGGCGGAACGGGCGTAGTTTTTTGGTCACACCATGAGCTTTACCCGGAAGTCTAACCCACGTTCGGCCTTCACCTTGATCGAGTTGCTGGTTGTGATCGCGATTATCGCGATTCTGGCTGGCATGCTGCTTCCCGCGCTGGCCAAGGCGAAAGCCCGAGGACTCAAAACTTTGTGCACGAGCAACGGCAAACAGTGGGGGTTGGCGATCAACTTGTATGCCTCGGATAACGATAACAAATTCCCTGATAATAGCGGGGGTGCGGGGTTTAGTTGGATGATGCCGTCGATGAGTAATTTCTGGAATAATTACCTCATCAAAAACCGACGCACTACAGCGACGAGCCGACGACAGGCCAATGATGTGCTTTTCTGTCCAACCGATGAATGGCACCGCGCAGCGGAGAAAGGCATGATAACAGCGGATAATACAGCACAACTGTTGGGGTATTTCTTTTTACCGGGGCGTAGAGCTGGAGATCCGGATGTGACGGCGGGAGCACAAGGGACGTCCGAATGGTTCTTCCGGAAAAAGCTGGGGACTTCCTACGATTTGAGCCCCATATTGATCGACCGTCTGCAGGCTCTCGGCTCCAAGTCCACCAACATTTCAAACCCGAGGCTGACTTGGTATACCGATTACGAAGGAAAAAAAGTGGCTACTGCAGTGCATCGGATTTCCGGGGGTGTTCCTGACGGTGGCAATTTTACGTTCGAAGACGGCCATGTCGAATGGTACAAGAGCCAACGGGTCTCGCTAGGTTCTGACTACGGCGGTTGGCAGTGTTTTTTTAAGATTTCACTCCCGCGATAACAGAAGGATTTTGCGGGAACAATTGGTCGAAACGCTGGGTTGCTTCCTGCCAGAGGGATTGGTTTTGTGGTGCAAAAACGGCTAATTCGGTGCTTCGCCGCATGATTTGGCGGGCTTCTTCCACACCAGTTATTTCTCCAAAAGAGATCGCTTGGACTAGAATATTTCCGGCGGCGGTTCCTTCCGCAGGACCTGCCAATATCTGGCGGCCTGTGGCATTGGCGGTGAATTGATTAAGCAATTGGTTTCGACTTCCTCCGCCCACGATATGCAGCACCTCGATGGGTTGTTCGGTCAGTTCCTCTAATTGACCGAGCGTGCGAGCATAAAGTAATGCGAGACTCTCTAGGATGATGCGGATGGTTTCACCGGGAGTGCTCGGGGCGGGTTGGCCGGTCTCTGCGCAAAGTGCGGCAACTTTTTGAGGCATCTCGCCGGGCTCAACAAATCGGGGATCGCTTGGATTGATGATTGCAAGAAATGATCCTGCCTCGCCCGCAAGTTGTGAGAGTTGGGTGTAGTCGAGGAGGATTCCTTCTTGGCTCCAAGCACGGCGGCATTCTTGGACCATCCAGAGGCCGACGATGTTTTTGAGGAGGCGCACGGTGTCTCCGTATCCAAGTTCGTTGGTGAAATTGAGTTCACGGCAGCGTTCGGTGATGACGGGATGTTGACGTTCGACACCGATCAAGGACCACGTGCCGGAACTGAGATAAGCCCAGTTGGTTCCAACTGCAGGGACGGCGACAACAGCGGCTCCCGTGTCATGGGAACATGTGGCTAAAACGGGGTTGTTGGGTAAGCCTGTGGCACGGGCGATCTCTTGGTTGAGTGGCCCGAGGATCGTGCCTGGTCGAACAACTTTGGGTAATATTTTTTCAGGCCATGCCATTGCCTGCCACAGGCGTTTGGACCATTGACGGGTTCTTGGATTGTAGAACTGAAAGGTGCTAGCGAGAGATTCCTCGGCACACACCACCCCGCTCATCCAGTAATTGACAGCATCTGCGATCCCGAGAATTGAATGGGCTTGTGCGAGGCGTGCTGGGGATTCGCCACCGAGCTGATAGAGGGTGTTAATCGGCATAAACTGGATGCCGGTCTCTAGAAAAATCTCGGAGGATGTGAGGTGTCGATAGATCTGGGAGACGCCTCGAATGGATCTCTCATCACGATAATGAAAAACGGGTGCCATGAACCGACGTGCCTCATCTAAGAGGACATAATCGACACCCCATGAATCGGTGCTGATGCCAACAATGTCTAGGTCGCGAGCTGCGGCAAGTCGCAAGCCCTGTT
This sequence comes from Verrucomicrobiales bacterium, assembly GCA_005793025.1. Lineage (GTDB taxonomy): Bacteria > Verrucomicrobiota > Verrucomicrobiia > Limisphaerales > SXQI01 > SXQI01. Next base: position 2,410 of record SXQI01000022.1, on the reverse strand, counting down.
GGATTTCGTCGAGGAGTTTCGGAAAATTCCAAAGAAGACCCTCAGTCGTTCGGATCGGCGTGTTTGCGAATCGGTGGATTTCTTCGAGGTGCAAGCGGCCTTGAACCAGGTGGCCAGCAATGACTCGACCGCTCTCTGCTCCGAGATCGCAGGCAAGGAAAGTCTTAGGCATGTTGAAAAGAATGAGACGCCGCTTGTGGTTCGTTAGTCTTGTTCCGCTTGCCAACGGGACCCAACTTTGTGAGACAGACCCATGTGATCAAGCACGCGAGCGACCACCGTATCCACAAGATCTTCGACGGTCTGTGGCCGGGAGTAAAAACCGGGATTCGCAGGTAGAATTAATGCTCCTGCGAGAAGGAGGAGTTCCATATTCTTGATTTGAATCAGGTTCAGAGGGGTCTCGCGAGGGACGAGGATCAGTTTTCGACGTTCCTTTAGCATCACATCTGCTGCACGAAGGAGAACATCTTCGCTGAGGCCGTGCGCGATGCGACCTAGCGTCCCCATGCTGCAGGGAATGACCACCATCACGTCGAATGGATTGGATCCGCTCGCGAAAGGGACGTTCATTGACTTGAGTCCGTGAGTTTGAACGCCTTCCCGTAATAATAAACCGGCGTCAGTTTCTTGCTGAATCACGGCATGGGCATAGCTGCTCAGAACGACATGCACTTCGTGCTCGGCGGGATCTAGATTATCCAGCAAGCGTTGGGCGTAGATCGATCCACTGGCCCCAGTTATCGCAACCAGAATTCGCACAAGCCAATGCTGACACACCCCACAGACCACGGCACGCCTTTTTCCGCAGGAACCAAGTTTTCCTCTCCGCTGCTTGGCGTTTCGGTTCGGAGCATGATAGGATGGGCGACTGCATGGGGAATGATAACGGAATTTCAATTGTAACAGCGGCGGACCTTAAGGTTCAGTTTAATGACCATATCGTCCTTAATCGGGCCTCTTTGGCGATCCACGAAGGGAGCCGAATCGGTTTGGTGGGCCGAAACGGTTCTGGGAAATCGACTTTTCTCAAAATCCTCGCCGGAACCTTTGAGGCTGACTCAGGGACCGTGACTCGCAAACGGGATTTGATCACCGGTTACCTGCCCCAAGAGTTTTCGCTCGATCCAAACCTAACAGTCTATGAAAACGTTCGAGAGGGCGCGAGATACGTGCTCGATTGGATTCATGACTTTGAAAACCTTCCGATTGCCTCGCACCGGCATGCGGAGTTGGAGCAAAAGATTACCGCTCATGAAGGATGGAATCTTGAACAGCGCATTGAAACAGCGATGTCGCATTTGCACACACCCGCCGGCGATCGCTCGATCAAGGCTCTTTCGGGTGGAGAGCTGCGTCGTGTGGTCATGGCTCGTACGCTGGTGGCTCGACCGGACTTCATGATTCTGGATGAACCGACAAACCATCTCGATCCGGAATCTGTGGCGTGGTTAGAGGATTTTTTGAGAGATTTCTCGGGAACATTTCTTTTGGTGACCCATGATCGCCATTTTCTGGACAGTGTGTGTGAGGGGATTGTGGAGTTGGCAAACGGGATTTTCTACTCGTATGACGGCAATTATAGCCGATACCTCGAGGCAAAGGCGGAACGACAAGCCACCGAGGAGTTGACGGAACACAAACGTCAGAGTTTTCTTCGGCGCGAGTTAGAATGGGTTCGGCGAGGTCCGAAAGCCCAAACGACAAAAAGCAAAGCTCGGTGGGATCGGTATGATGCGATCAATGACAAGCAGGCTCCTGTGGTTGAAGGGGATGTCGAATTGGTGCTCCCACCGCCTCCTCCCTTAGGTAATCGGATTGTTGATCTGACCAACGTAACTGCTGGGGTGGGAGATCGGATTTTATTCCGACAGTTCGATTTCGTGGTTGAAGCCGGGATGCGAATCGGTGTGACGGGACGGAACGGTATCGGTAAGACCACTCTGCTCAAAACGATCCTTGGCCAATTGGAACCCAAGGAAGGAAGCGTCAAAATCGGGTCGCTGACAAAGTTTAATTACGTCGATCAATCTCGACTCCAACTCAACGAGGAACGCACTGTTTTGCAAGAAGTTGCCGACGGCACCGAATTCGTCGTGTGGGGGAATGGCAAACTTTCGTTACGGGCCTACCTCAAGCGATTTCTGTTCACGGATGACCGAATCACGACCAAGGTAAAACATTTGTCTGGGGGTGAGCGAAGTCGATTGCTGTTGGCTCGAGTGCTAAAAAATGGGGGGAATTTCCTAATCCTCGACGAACCGACCAATGACCTTGATCTCAACACACTCAGGGTTCTTGAGGAGGCTCTGGAGGCTTTCGCAGGAGTGGTTTTGGTTGTCAGTCATGATCGATATTTTCTCGATCGCGTATGCAATGGGATTCTGGCATTCGAGGGGGATGAGCGCAT
>SXQI01000214.1 GCA_005793025.1 Verrucomicrobiales bacterium | reverse complement strand
GATGGGTCCCTTGGCCAATTCCGACAAAGTTCTCTTGAAAGGCCGTTCCCCTGAGTGGAATGAATTTCTTTCCCACCCCACCTACGACGCTTATTGGCAGGCTCGCAACATCCGACCCCACCTCAAAAACATCAACTGCGCGGTGATGAATGTCGGCGGCTGGTTTGATGCTGAGGACCTCTTTGGCCCGCTTGAAACCTACCGTTGGACCGAAAAACAAAACCTCAAAACGACCAATATTCTTGTCATGGGTCCATGGTCCCACGGAGCATGGAGCCGCACTCCGGGATCCACCTTGGGACCCATCAATTTTCACGCTAAAACGGGAGATTATTACCGCGAAAAAATCGAACTCCCGTTCTTCCGACATTACCTCAAGGGCGACACCAATTTTACTCCCACGGAAGCGCAGATCTTCGAAACAGGCACCCATCGTTGGCGGAAATTCGACGCTTGGCCACCAAGAGAATCCGTCACCCGCACACTCTTTTTTCAACCCGGCGGAAAACTTCGTTTCGAACCTTCGACCGATCAAGCCCAGCCCTTCGATGAATACGTGAGCGACCCGGCTAAACCAGTGCCCTACACCAACCAGAAGTCTCCCAAATACCCTTCGGATTATCCTCTCGAAGACCAACGATTCGCCGCCTCACGAACCGATGTTCTGGTTTATGAAACCGAACCCCTCGAAGAAGACCTCACCCTCGCCGGCCCACTCGTAGCCTCGCTCCACGTTTCCACGACTGGCACCGATTCCGACTGGGTGATTAAACTCGTCGATTGCTATCCCGGAGATTTTCCCAACCCCGAACCAAACCCAACACAAGCCAAGATGGGTGGGTATCAACAACTGGTTCGCGGGGATGTATTCCGAGGAAAATTCCGCAACAGCTTCGAAAAACCGGAACCTTTCATCCCTGAAAAAATAACAACCATCAAATTCGCCATTCCTGACGTGTGCCACACCTTCCGGCGCGGCCACCGGGTTATGATCCATATCCAGAGTTCTTGGTTCCCGCTTGTTGATCGGAATCCTCAAACGTTCGTCAATATCCCCACAGCAAAACAGGAAGATTTTCGTAAAGCCACACAGCGGATTTACCGATCATCCAAAGCGCAATCCGAACTGCAAGTTCAAGTCCTCCCACAACCAAAACCTTGAGAACCCACAACCTGAAGCCAGATGCCCTCTTCCGTGCATTCGGAGACGCCACTCGCCTAAGGTTACTGCATCTCCTCGCCGATGGCCCCCAATGCGTCGGCGATCTAGTCACAGCCCTCCGCGTTCCTCAACCCACCGTTTCAAGGCACCTAGCTTACCTCCGTCGCAGCGGCCTCGTGCTCGCGGAACGGCGGCAACGGTGGACTTTTTACACACTGAACCTCCTCCATACCCCTCTCCAACTCAGCCTGCTCGTATGTCTTAAAACCTGCCCTTCGGAAGCAGAAGAATTGCGAACCGACTTACTCCGCCTAAAATCCCTGCACCTTCAAGGAGACTCTTGCTGCCCACCCAACCTCGACAAAAAGCCTTGCGGTTCGAATCGACCGAGGAAATAAGTGTTTGTAATCAGGGCCGAGCGGATTAAAGTTTTTCATCAATTCATTCGATCCAACACAAGGGAATTCTCTGACTCAGATTCTCCGAACTATGCTTCGCTTCGTCGCGATTCTGGTCTCAGTTGGTTTTGCTCTATTGCACGGCATAAATGAGCGGGTTTTGGCTGACGATAAACTGCCTGAAAAACTACCTTGGGCATTCCAAAGCCTGACCTCCCCAACACCTCCCAAAGCAACCCGCTCCGGTTGGGCCAGAAACCCGATCGACTTATTCATCCTGAAAAAGTTGCAGCACAAAGGTCTCAACCCCTCAGCGGAGGCGGATCGCGCCACACTTCTGCGCCGGGTGACCTTCGATTTGGTGGGGTTACCGCCAACACCTTCCGAGGTGGAAGCTTTTCAATCAGATGATTCCCCGGGAGCTTTTGAGAGTGTCGTAGAGAAGCTCCTTGCCTCGCCTCAATACGGAGAACGTTGGGCTCGGCATTGGCTGGATATCGCTCGTTTCGCAGAGAGTCAGGGGTTCGAATATGACCACATGAGAGATCATGCATGGCCTTATCGCGACTATGTCATTCGGTCTTTCAACTCGGACAAGCCCTACACTCAGTTCATGCGTGAACAAGTCGCTGGCGATGTCATCCAACCCGTGACACACGATGGAATCGTAGCTACCAGCCTTTTAGTGTGTGGGCCATGGGACCAAGCCGGGAACAGCCAAGCGAACCAAATCCAGAAAATGGTCACGCGCGAGGAGGAGATGGAAGATTTAATCAGTGTGGTTGGTCAGGGGTTTCTCGGGTTGACGCTGAATTGTGCCCGGTGCCATGCCCATAAATTCGATCCGATCCCTCAGGAGGATTATTACCGGGTGAAATCTGTTTTTGATGGGGTGAAACATGGCGACCGCCCCATCGCAACTCCTGACGAAGAAAAAGCGTTCAAGGCAGGATCACCTGCTCTGCCACTCGTTTACGCTGGGAAGCGTGAACAACCCGTCCCGACCAAACGATTGAAGCGTGGTGATGTAAAAACTCCCGGAGAAGTCGTCAATCCGGGTGGCCTTTCCGTGATAAAGAAACCCGCCGCTGAATTCGGATTGGATGCATCATCACCTGAAGGCGAACGCCGCCTGAAATTCGCTGACTGGTTAGCAGACCCGGCGAATCCTTTGCCTGCACGGGTGATGGTGAACCGTGTTTGGCAGTATCATTTCGGAGTTGGAATCGTTGCAACATCCAATGACTTCGGTGGCAGCGGAGTAGCACCGACGCATCCAGAATTACTCGATTGGTTGGCTTCGAGATTCGTCTCGAACAACGGAAGCTTGAAAGATTTACACCGTCTGATCGTCAGTTCGGCCACTTATCGTCAGAGGTCCGATTTTAATCCAACCGCCTCTCGTATTGATGCGGAGAACCAGTTCCTTTGGCGAATGTCCCCCCGCAGACTTGAAGCAGAAGTGTTACGTGATTCCATGCTGATGGTAAGCGGAGAACTTAATTCAAAAATGAGTGGCCCAAGTTTTCGGCCCTTCGACACCACGAGTTTCAATGCTACTTTTTATTATCCCACAAACAAACTGGGGAGCGAATTCAACCGACGCACGATCTATCGAATGAACATTAATTCAGGAAAAGATCCTTTGCTCGAATCATTCGATTGCCCCGATCCATCGGTTAAAACCCCGAGGCGTGGTCTCACCACAACCCCATTGCAGGCACTAGGATTGATGAACAATTCGTTTGTCCAACGACAAGCAGCCTCATTGGCAGCACGCGTACAGAACGAAGCTCATGGGCAAACCCACCAAGCGATTCAACGAGCGTATTGGCACTGTTTCGCACGTGCTCCTTCCAACACTGAACTGAAAAATGCTGAAGCCTTAGCAACCGAAACATCCTTAGAAAATGTCTGTTGGGCTCTCCTAAATACAACGGAGTTTGTTTATGCACGATGATCCAAGCCGACCGGTGATGCCGCGCAGGCATTTTTTATGGACCACAGCGAGCGGAATTGGCGGAGTCGCCCTCGCATGCTTAACCCAGCGCGATACCCCTGCCCTCCAGTTGAACACATCCACCCCTCATTTTGCTCCCAAAGCCAAACGAGTGATTCATATTTTTTGCGCTGGAGGCGTGAGCCAAGTGGATACGTTCGATTACAAACCCGAGTTAGATAAACTCGATGGACAACCCATGAAGGATCGCGGGGAGAATAAAGGGTTTTTCGGACAACCCGGGAATCTGATGAAAAGTGTGTACCCTTTCCGACAGCATGGAAAATCCGGAAAATGGGTGAGCGACGTGTTTCCGCATCTAGCCAAACGTGTGGACGACCTCTGTTTTATCAATTCGATGGTCGCCAAAAGCAACAACCACACGCCGGCGACATTTCAGATGAACTCCGGCTACACCATGAACGGCTTCCCCTGCCTCGGAGCATGGCTCAATTATGGCTTGGGAACCATGAACGAAAACCTCCCTTCGTTCGTTGTCCTCCCAGATTCCCGAGGATTACCTGCCGGTGGTTCGATCAATTGGACCGCTGGTTTTTTACCTGCAAACCACCAAGGCGTCGCTTTTCGGACAGGCTTCAGTGAACCCATTGCCGATCTCAACACCCCTTCCGAGATTCCTGCTCACACTCGAAGCAGAGGAATGAATTTCTTAGCCAAAATAAATCAAGATTTTGTCAAAAACCATCAAGGCGACAGTGCTTTCGGTGCACGACTGCGTTCGTATGAACTGGCTGCACGCATGCAAATGAGCGTTCCAGAGGCCACGAATATCTCCGGTGAAACTGCAACCACCCAAAGCCTTTACGGGTTGGATGATGAACGATCGAAAGCATTCGGAAAAAATTGCCTTCTTGCCCGACGTCTCGTGGAAAAAGGTGTCCGATTTGTCCAAATACTAAACGGGGGCGCCTTCGGAAGCCCTCGAATCAACTGGGATGGACATGAAAACCTCAAAGAAAACCACGATGCCCAAGCTGCCACGATGGACAAACCAGTCGCTGGTTTAATCCAAGACCTAAAACAACGCGGACTTCTCGATGACACTCTCGTGATTTGGAGCACTGAATTCGGTCGTTGCCCTGTCACCCAAGGGCTAGGAGCAAAAGGTCGCGACCACCATCCCGACGCGTTCACCTGTTTCCTCGCGGGAGCGGGTGTCAAAAAAGGTTTTTCTTACGGTCAAACTGACGACGTCGGATATTCCGTAAAAGAGAATCCCGTCAGCATCTACGACCTCCACGCCACGATTCTGCACGTCCTCGGGATCGACCATGAAAAACTCACGTTTTATCACAACGGAGTCAAAAGACGATTAACCGATGTGCACGGAGAAGTAGTGCAGGATTTGTTGGCTTAACTTTCACCAAACCTACGCCCGTCTTCAGCTTCGCTTTTCGTCGGCGTCGATAAAATCCACAAACGTTTGAATATCCTCACGATGGGACAAACCCGCTTGGTCCTTCCGCATTCGTAACCTTGCTCGCAACTCCGCATCGTCCTCGAGCCCTCGGTTAAGGATGTAACTATTGCATTGATTCCGTTCCACATCCGATTTCTTGACGTGCGTCCGGATCCAATCGCAAACCTCACCGTCGCTCACGCTGCGACCCACCAACTCGATCATCTGTTCTGCAGTCACTCCCGCCGCCTTCATCCAATAACCATCGAAGCCTTGAGTAAAATTCTCTTGGTATTCTCCGTGGAGTTTCCCCGCAAGATGCAGCCGGATCTTATCGATAAACCTTGGTAAATAAGCCCAACCAGCCATCGTTTCGCGCGGACTCCGTGGGTAAATAATATCGCTCATTTGTGACGCATCATGGAATACCCCACCGAAATGTCAAACTCGGCAGTTCCTGCATTGTCCTTCCTTCGGTCGAAGCAGTTTTTTTCTCGTCTCCTTTCAGGGTTTGGTTTGCCACAGTCATCAGATTTCGTTTTCATCGTCACATGACCTCTTTTTTTGATCGGGTTCTGTTCATGGGCACCATCGCTCTCCTTTGCAGCACACCCGTTTATTCCGCCGACCCCCAGACTCCACTCCGCCTCTGGGCAGAAAAAGCACCCGGAGAAACCGAATCCATCGGCGCAGAAACCGATATAACAAAACCCTCCGACGGCCTGATCGCGGGTCGCCGCTTGATTCGCCTTGCGAATGTCTCCGATCCAACGATCACGGTTTTCCAACCCCCGAAGGATAAGGCCACCGGTGCCTCTGTCCTCGTTTGCCCCGGAGGCGCGTATCATATCCTCGCGTTAGACTTGGAAGGAACCGAAGTCTGCCAATGGCTTAATTCCATTGGAGTTACAGGGATACTTTTGAAATACCGCGTCCCTGCGAGGAAGGGTCAAGATCGTCACTTGGCACCGTTGCAGGATGCTCAGCGTGCGATGGGGCTCATCAGGCAAAACGCGAACGAATGGGGACTCGACCCAAATCGAGTGGGCATCCTTGGTTTTTCGGCGGGGGGTCACCTTTCCGCAATCACCAGCACGAGCTATGCAAAACGCACCTATGAACACAGAGATGCAGCGGACAGTCTGAGTTGCCGACCTGATTTCTCATTCCTTATTTATCCTGCCTATCTGACATTAAAAGATCAGGGGTACAAGATTTCGCCCGAACTCGCGATCAGCACCAATACCCCTCCGACATTCATCCTTCAGACCCAAGACGATGGAGTTGATGTGGGGAACGCCATCTATTACGCGAGAGCTCTACAACTCGCAAAAGTTCCAACGGAATTGCATATTTACCCTACTGGCGGCCACGGTTACGGACTCCGATCCACGGATCAGAACGTGACTCAATGGCCTAACCGCGCCGAGGAATGGATGCGCGAACTAAAACTCCTTTCCCCTCGAATCATCACGAAGGGGATCTAAAGTTCAACTCCAGCGCAGTTCAGTTTGGGCACCGTTCAGTGCAGTATTGCCCGCAGTCGCATGCAACACGAGGTCCACTCCTGCTGGGATAAATCGAGCACTGACCCAACCAACGGGTTGAGCATCATTAAAATTATAACCCACCGAAGGTAGATTGATTAAGTGCAGCCCTTGCTGATGTTTGATTTCCCAAACATGGGAATGGCCATAAAAAATCGCCTTCACATGGCGGTGCGGCTTGAGCACGGAGAATAATCGATCCGCATCAACTAAGTTTCCGCCACCAACGCCGAGCGTGTGATGCACAAAAACCACCAAAGGCCGATCTGCTGCATTGGGGAGGTATTCGCCGAGCCATCGCAACTGGGTTTCACCCAGCAACCCGGGCGATTTATTCACAACATCTAAAGAGTCTAACACCAAAATCCGAACGACCGGATTCTCAATCACCAAGATGTGTTTTCCATCCACAGCGGTTTGGCGACCTTCCGCTTTAGGAAAAGCATTTTGGAAATGCGTTCGGTCATCATGATTCCCAAGCCCCATATAAATCGGCACCGATTGAGCAATCGGTTTCAGTAACGCCCCCAACTCCCGATAATCCTCCGGCAAACCCACCAACCGCGCAGCATCTCCGTTGAGAATCACAGCCTCTGGCTTCGTTGCCACAACTTTCGGCACAATGCCTTCGAGATTCTTCCAAGGGTTGAAGCCCCGATGCCCATTAAGGCGATCCGCAGGAATATGGGTATCCGAGAGGAGTGCTAACCGGAACTCCGTCGCTTTCGCCTTTGATTTCACAGCTTCATCTGCACCGGAGCCGGTGATGATAGTAGCCGCACCCACCGTAGAAATCTTTAAAAATGACCGTCGATTACGCGGTTCGTGGAAGATGATTGGCATGAACTAGAAGGTCAACATTTCCAACGATTCGG
>SXQI01000213.1 GCA_005793025.1 Verrucomicrobiales bacterium | reverse complement strand
CGCGAGTGGAATTGGAGTGAAGATTGAAACCCGATCGGGAGGTCTCAGAAACGTGAGGTCAATCTCGAAACTCCCTGTAGAAATCGGCGTTGGACGTGCCAAACAGTTAGATGCTGTAACAGTCCATTGGTTCAACCTCTCGGTGCCCTCCCTAGATCAACCCGTGGAAAAGCTACCCGTCACGTTGACTGAACTTATTTTGCCCGAGGGTTCCTGCCCCTACCTCTATGTTTGGGATGGGAAAGCTTTCCGATTTGTCACAGACATTCTCGGAGCTGCGCCACTCGGCTTGCCGGCCTTCGAAGGTGTATACATCGATGCGGATCCATTTGAATACGTGTGGCTCGGTGACTCTCAAACTTTTCAGCCCCGGAATGGGAACTATGAAATCCAGTTAACAGAAGAACTCCGAGAGGTGCTGTACCTAGACGAAGCAAAACTCTGCGTGGTTGACCATCCCAAGGGAACCGAAGTTCATTCCACGAGCAAATTGCGAAGCCGCAAACCGTATCCTCTCCCAACATTAATGACACTTGGGAATCCTCATCCATTGCGCGATGCCACAGATCTCGACGGAAAGAATATCACCGTTGAATTAAGTAAAACCGATGGGAACATGGCCTCTCCTCGCAAACTGAGGTCCCCTCAGTTGCGTGGACTCGCGGAACCTCATGGCATTGTCCTTGATTTTGGTTCACTCGAATCAACGCGACCATTAGTTTTGGCACTTACAGGATGGCTGCGATTTGGTGGTGGGATGGCAAACATGGCAGCTTCCCACGACACTTCGCTTCCATTCCCTTTTCCTGTTTTGGAGGTTGAAACATCGGATAGCCAATGGCAAAAGGTGGAAATCGAAGCAGGTACTCCTGCGGGGAAAACAAAAACAATCCTGATCGAGCTCGACGGTAAACTCCCTCCCAATGCCCGACGACTAAAGCTAACCGCCGGGTTCGAGATTCATTGGGACCGTGCTGTGCTGTTCGAAAGGGTCAGCGACGCACAAACGCGCATCGTCAGCATGGCCCCCACACGAACCGACCTTCACTGGCGAGGATTCAGCGAATTTGCCGCCCTACCCTCCAGCCAACCGCTGACACCGATCTATGATCAAGTGTTCTCAAAACCATTTTGGCGAATCACACCATCAGGTTGGGCGACACGGTATGGTGAAGTAGGTTCCCTACTCACACAACGGGATGATGCGTTGGTTTTAGTCTGTGGGGGTGACGAACTTACTTTGCAATTCGACGCGAGTCGGATTTCGAGCTCTCCCGCAGGAACTCAGCGAAGTTTTTACCTTTATGCGGATGGATGGGATAAGGATTCTGATTTTCACGTCCTCACGGGCACTCAGATTGAACCGATGCCTTGGCATGGCATGAATGATCAAATATTAGGTCGGGAGCCGTTGCCTGCAGGTTACGATGCCCATTGGAAAACCCTTTGGAACACTCGTTGGGTTGGCGAGAAAACTTTGAGCAATCGAAATTCTAAAAAAGCGGAAAAAGCTCAATCAAATCTAGAGAATTAGATAGGCACTTTCCAATGGTTGAGCTCATGGTGGGCCGGGGATTGTTGGAGGAAGGCGATCGTTGCCCCAATCAGATACAGCGATCCAGAGACCAACGTAACAGGGTCCTTTTCTGTTGCAGCCAACACTTGATCAATCGACTCCATCGGTTCCACTGAGCAATCAGGAAAATGCGGTCTGAGGTATTCTGCCAATTGAAAGGCGGGAACGGTTCGAGGATTCGGCACATCCACTGTAATGATCCGGTGAGCGATGGCGGCTAACTCGAGCGCCATGGGCCGCCAGTCTTTATCTTGAAGCATCCCCATTACCAAGGTGATCTCTTGGTCAACAAACTCCTCCCCCACTGTTCGGCAAAGTGCCTGAACTCCTGCTGGATTATGGGCTCCATCGAGCAATAGTTGGCGACCTTTACCAGTGCTAACCATTTGGAACCGACCTGACCACTGAGTCGCTTCGAGCCCCAATTGAAGATCCACCGAATTGATGGGGAAGTTCTGCTCTAAAGCGAGCACTGCTTTTACCGCCAATGCTGCGTTGAAACGCTGGTGGGATCCCTTCAGCGGCAAATGCACGTCCTTAAACCAACCTAGCGATTGGACCCAATCAACGTTACAAATGCTAAAAGGTGCCTCATTTGATTCCGCAACTTCTTTCAACACTTGATGGATATCATCAGGGACAGTCCCAATCACAACCGGAACCTTGGGTTTGATTATTCCAGCCTTTTCGCGAGCAATCTCCGGTAAAGTTTGCCCCAACCACTGTTCGTGATCAGCTTGAACATTCGTGATCACGCTAAGCAAAGGGGTCACGATGTTTGTGGCGTCCAAGCGACCTCCAAGCCCTGTCTCCCAAATCACAATATCTGGCTGCTCCTGCGAGAAATGGCAGAGTGCCATCAAGGTGACGAACTCGAAGAAAGTGGGCTGGTTGGTGGCACCCAAATTTTCAGCTAAGGGTTTTAAGCGTATGACAAGGTCAACGACCTGTTCTTCGGAGATACTCTGACGGTTTAACTGAATCCGCTCGGTGAACGAAACCAAGTGGGGCGAGGTGTAGAGGCCCGTTCGATACCCAGCCCTGCGAAAAATGCTCTCCAAGAATGCGCAAGTCGACCCCTTGCCGTTGGTTCCGGCAACATGGACAAATCTTAAATCTTGGTGAGGATTCCCAGCTAACTCACTCAACTGTTTGATTCGATCCAACCCCAAAACCATCCCGAACTGCCCCAATGATTGCAGGTAGGCGATGGCGTCTGCGTAGGTCATCTATTCAAATAATTCATCGCTCGGAGATCACTCCCAATGAACCGCCTTTTATAGGTCAGGTTGCACGTTGGTGCATGGCAACTTGGCAAGCAGCGATAAACGCTCTGAAGAGTGGATGGGGGGCGTTGGGCTTGCTTAGAAACTCCGGATGATACTGGCTCGCCAAGAAGAATGGGTGATCCTTCAACTCGATCAACTCTACAAGTTTATGGTCCGGGCTCGTCCCAGAAAACATCAAGCCGGCTTGCTCAAATTGTTCCCTATACTCGTTATTAAACTCATACCGATGCCGATGACGTTCATGGATCAGGGATGCTCCATAAAAATGCGCTGCCTTTGACCCTGCCAGCAACTCGCAAGGCTGAGACCCCAATCTCATCGATGCTCCTTTATGCGAAACATTTTTTTGCTCACTCAGAAGCGATATGACTGGGTGCGGTGAATTTGCATCGAATTCTGTGGAGTTGGCTCCCGCAAGTCCTAGGACATTTCTTGCGAACTCGATGGTCGCAATCTGCATGCCGAGGCACAGGCCAAAGAACGGCATCTTTTTCTCACGAGCATACTTGGCCGCGAGGATTTTACCTTCAATTCCGCGCTCTCCAAAACCTCCGGGCACCAAAATCCCAGTCAACCCTCGCAAGGCTTTCTCGGCACCAAATTTTTCGATTTCTTCTGACTCAATCTTCTCAATAGCAACGCCGCAATCATTGGCCACACCACCATGAATGATGGCCTCATAGACGGATTTATAAGCATCCTGTAACTCGATATACTTTCCCACGACCCCGATCCGAACTCGGTGCTGGGGAACGACCAACTTACGGATAATCTCTTGCCAATGAATCATATTGGCTGGAGGTGCCTCAATCCTGAGATGATTGCAAACAAGATCATCCATCCGTTCGCGTTGCAACATCAATGGAACCTCATAAATACTATGATCGACATCTTTCTCTTCGATCACCGCCTCGTATGCAACGTTGCAAAAAAGTGAAATTTTTTGGCGCAATTCCTTGTTCAATGGCTGCTCGCAGCGACATACCAGAATGTTGGGTGCGATACCGATTTCCCGCAATTTCGCGACCGATTGCTGCGTAGGCTTGGTCTTGAGTTCTCCCGCTGCTTTAATGAATGGGACGTAAGTAACGTGGATGAAACAGACATTGGTTGGTCCGACGTTTAACGCGAATTCCCTAATTGCTTCTAGGAAAGGTAAACCCTCGATATCCCCTGTTGTGCCACCTATTTCAGTGATGACGATATCCGCCTTTGAAAGTTCGCCTACTTCGACGATTCGTTTCTGGATCTCATCGGTTACATGGGGAATCACCTGAACTGTTTTGCCGAGATAATCCCCCCGCCGCTCTTTATCTAAAACCGTCTGATAAACCTGACCACTGGTGAGGTTGTTTTTTCGAGAAAGTTTGGTATGGGTGAACCGCTCGTAGTGACCAAGGTCAAGATCCGTTTCCGCGCCATCGTCGAGGACATAGACTTCACCATGCTGATAAGGCGACATCGTGCCGGGATCCACATTGAGATAGGGATCAAATTTTTGTAACGTAATTTTGAGGCCCCTGTTTTCGAGGAGTGTGCCTAGGGAAGCAGCAGTCAATCCCTTTCCCAGTGAACTCACTACGCCGCCTGTGACAAAAACATATTTCATACTGACGCTCTTAATATCGCTTCAACACGCCTAACATCATCCGGAACATCTACCCCGATACTGTCGTAATCAACAGTGACAACCCCAATCTGAATGCCATTCTCCAACGCACGTAGCTGTTCTAATTTTTCCGCACGTTCGAGCGGGGAAACCGGATAACGTACTAAATTCAGTAATACATCACGCCGATAACCATAGATTCCTAGGTGTTTCAAAAACGGAAAAGCCGCCAACTGTTCAGCAAGCGAACCATCGACGGCATCTCGCACATACGGGATCGTACGGCGTGAGAAATATAAGGCTCGGCCTGCCTGATTGACAACGACTTTTACAGCATTCGGATTTGCAAGCTCTCCCTCCTCCCGAATGAGGGTTGCTGCTGTGGACATTTCATTCTTTTCCAAAGCACCCGCTACGAGGTCGATCACCCTAGGATCCATCAGGGGTTCGTCACCTTGAATATTGATAATCGCTCTACACTCCCTCCGAGAAGCTACTTCAGCAATTCTATCCGTTCCGCTCGGATGATCCTCCCGGGTCATTTCAACCTCACAGAATTCTTTTGCCACTGCCGCAATTCGAGGGTCATCTGTCGCAACCACCACTTCGGCGAGGGTTTGAGACTTCTGACACTGCTCAACCACCCTCCTCAGGAGAGACTTTCCAGCGATGAGGTGAAGCGGTTTTCCCGGAAATCGGGTTGACCCATACCGGGCCGGTATCACACCAATAATGCGCATCGTCGAATCCTAAACCAAATTCGTTGAAAGGTAAACGTCAGCCGAACCTCAAAGCAACTCAACCCGCTGTTAGTGCGGATCGAGCATCCTCTATTGTGCCTGATTTCTCCATGTAATAGTCGTAAGTACCTGGAAATGAGAGTACTCGACCATTATTGATGTGAAGGACTTTGGTTGCCAAATGCCGGATGAAACGGACGTCGTGCGAGATAAACACAAGGGTTCCCTCATAACGTTCTAGCGCGAGGGTGAGTGATTCGACAGTCATGATGTCGAGATGCGTTGTCGGCTCGTCCATCAGCAGTAAATTTGGAGGATCCACCAAAAACTTAACAAGGTTCAGGCGGCTTTTCTCACCTCCACTCAGCACCCCAGTGAGTTTGTAGATCTCATCCTTCCTAAACATGAACGAACCGAGAATTCCGCGCGCTTCGTCCTCGCGAAGTGCGGGAGCACTCGCCAACACTTCATCAAGGACTGTGTTCTCTAAACCGAGGGTGTCAGCTCGATGTTGGCTGAAATAGCCGAGCTTGGCATTGTGGCCGAGTTTGCGTTCGCCTTGTTGGAATTCAACAACCCCAGCAAGGATTTTCAGCAACGTGGATTTACCGGCACCGTTGGGCCCAATCAAAACCGTCCGTTCACCCCGTTCAATTTCGAGGTCAAGGCCCGCATAAACTGGGTTTGCACCGTAGGCCATATGGACGCCTTCAAGAGTGATCGCACGTTGCCCTCCACGTGGAGGTGGAGGGATTTGAAACCTGAACGGTTTGCGGGGAGCTAACGGTTTCTCGATCAATTCGAGACGTTCGATCTGCTTCAGTTTACTCATCGCCTGAGAGGCTTTTGATGGAATGGCTCGAAACCGATCGGCGAACTCTTGGAGTGCTTGGATTTCCTTTTGTTGGTTCTTATAAGACGCCAACTGAATGTCGTAATTCTCCTCTCGCTGCCGAAGAAAATCAGAGTAATTCCCCGTATAACCCAATAGTCGTTTCTCGTAGATTTCGTGAACTTGGGTCACGACTTCGTCCATAAACTGATGATCGTGAGAGATGAGGAGAACCGCTCCTGAATAGTTCGCCAAGTAGGACTGTAACCAAAGCAAGGCAAGAAGGTCCAAATGGTTGGTCGGCTCGTCAAGAAGAAGGAGATCGGGTTCGAGTAAGAGGAGTCTAGCGAGATGGGCCCGCATGATCCAACCACCGCTCATTTCTCGAGCGGGCCGATCAAAATCTTTTTCCTTATATCCAAGTCCGACGAGCAATTTCTTAGCTTTTGCCTCGGCCTGAGGATCGTTGAGTGCGTCATGTTTCGCGTGTGCTTCGAGATACTCGGATCCAGATACCAACCCTGCCAATTCGAGATCGTGGAGGGTCTTTTCGAGACGAGGAAGTTCAGTTGCACGTCCCGTGGCGACTTCAAGAACCGTCTCGCCCCCCACGGCCTCACCTTCTTGCGGGAGGAATCCAACCGTCGTCCAGATATCCCGATCCACGGTTCCTTCATCGGGTTCGAGTTTACCAAGGATGATCGAAAACAACGTGGATTTACCGGCACCGTTGGGCCCGACAAGGGCCACTCGATCACCGTGATTGATTTGGAGGCTGGCGTTTTCGAACAATGTTCGACCGCCTAGAGACATTTTTAACTCGCTAATTGTAAGCATGGAAACGGATCGCCAACAGACGCAAACATTTGGGTAAAACTACGGGAAGCACGACTACCCCATCAAAGCTTCAGGGAGCCGACAGGCTTGACCTATGGAGGTAAGGATAATCGAAAACCGATGTAATACCAGAAAAACTCACTCAAACGCTTGGACGGCGGGTCGGATTCGCAGCCGACTCGGATCAATGCTGATGGGGTAGCGTTCGATGAGCTTGTCCTCCCCAAGTATCTCGTCGGGCTTGGTAGAGTTGTAGGTGATGGGGGAAGGAGTGTTCGCTAGGATCGCTTTTCGTAACCCTTCTGCGTCCTTTGTCACCACCACAATTCGTGGTGATTTCGAAGCCAGATGGCGTTTGATCGCCGCGTTCACTTGAGGAAGCGTGAGCTGCTTCATCGAGGTACTGATGTAATCCACAAACCCGGGAATGCCATAGTAACGACTATCGAGTTGGTAACCCAAGCTGGCATCCGTGGTTTGAGTGAGGATTACAGCGAACTTCGTCAGGAACATTCTGGTTGCTTCAAAGTCCTCCTCGGACAGCCCATTCTTGACCAGCTTTTCCCATTCAAATAGGGCAGCCCGCAATGCGAAATGACCATGCTCAGGTTGAACCGGCCGAATCCAGATCTGAAAGATTTGCTGCTGCCGAGCAAGGTTTGGCTCTGGTTGGAACAAAAACATTCCCCGAGGAAAATACTCGATATAGGAATAATCTCCATAGTTCAGACCTCTTGCCTCACGCAACTGTTGGTATAAATGGCTATTGCTCGAACGGTGTTGTCCAAAATAGTAGGAGGCCACCAAGAGGGCCGGGAAATCAGGGTCGCCTCGTTTCACCGAGATGGGAAACCCTATGGAAATACCCGTCGACCGAGTTTCGCGTTGCAAAATTTCCATCTCTACGCCTTGAACGAGTTCTGGGGCTTTGACCCTAAAGTTAGTCGTTGCTGGAGCTTTAGGAAGCGCGGAGGCCAATGAGGCGTTTGAGGGTGTGAAACTCCCCGGTGAATTACGAGGAACCGAGGCCGCAACCACTAAGTTCGATGCGGTGTAATGTCGGCGGTAGAATTCATTCACATCCCCGATGGTGATTTTCTCTAGTGACTGCAATTTACCTCGGTTGTGATGACCGTAAGGATGATTACCATAAATTAGGTTATAGAGGTGCTCCTTGCCTAACTCTTCATCGTTTCCGTTGCTCAGGGAAACTTTGAGATAGTTGATCGCGTCTTCCTTGAGTCTTTTGAAATCATCCTCCCGAAAGCCGGGTTGAGTGAGCATCTCGGTTATCAACTGCCAGTAACCTTCTAATGTCTCGCGGTGCGAAGCTGCGGTAAACACCGTCATCTCCTTGTCCACCTGCGATTCGAACGAAGCCGACATCGGGTACAGTTTTGTGACGATCTCTTCGTAGCTCAGCTTCTTAGAACCGCCTTTTGCGATCATCGCCGCTGTCAAACTTGCGAGCCCCTCTCGACCCACAGGATCCATAGCGGAACCTACACGAAACAGAATTCGAGAGCGGTAGATCGGTGCGGAGGTTAACTCAGAAATCTCGACGGACCCTTTTGCCCCTTGCTCGGTTTGGGCCAAGAGAACTGTTCCGAGCAACAACCAAACTGTCACGATGTTTAGACAAATTGTGTTTCTCATGATCACTTGGTCTCCTTGACATCAACTGTTTTAGTTTTCAACGTCACCACGACTTTTCCTTGTGGAACTAAATACTTCCGGGCCATGTTTCGGATGTCTTCAGGGGTGATTCCCAGATAGACCGAGAAAACCTTATTCACCGTATCGGGCGTCCCAGCGAGTGCGATGTAAGGCGCTAGGAAACCGCCGATGGCATTGCTGCTATCTAGTCCCAAGGCGGTGCCATATCTCATGCGAGAGCGGGTGTCGTTGAGTTTTTGAGTCGGAATGAGTTCGTTGGAAAACTTGTTGATCGTGGCAGCGACCTGTTCCTCCACGTAGGTTAGGTCGGAGGGATCCTTAACTCGGATATAAATCGAGAACAACTCTGGGTCGATATGATCCTCAAAATCAACTGCGAGCATATCCACTTTTTGCTCCTTCAACACGAGCCTCTGATAAAGTTCAGAATCCTCACCGAACGCAATGGGGGCCAGAAAATCGAGTGCCGCTTTATCTTTCTTGGAATCGGAATATGCGGGCCCTCGAAAAGCGATTAGAAGGTAAGGCAATGTTGGGGATGGCCAGTCAACATGCGCCTTCTTTGGCCCCGTGGGAGGGGGTTCTGCAGGTATTTCCGGGTGAGGTTTCCCAGACTTCCAATCGGCGAAGTTTTTCCGTGTTAACTCGAGTGCTCGCGTCCGATCAATCGCACCTACCAGCAAGACGGTGCAATTCTCGGGTCGATAAAATTTTTGATAAAACTGGAGGCTGTATTCGTGCTCTTTAGGCATCCCTTGGATATCCTCCACGAACCCCATTGTAGTATGTTGGTAGGTGTGGCGACTGAATGCAGTCGCCCGAGTCAATTCATGAAGTTTGCTTAGCGGATTGGCACTGTTTTTATTGTACTCACCCAGAACCGCCAAAGTCTCAGTTTTATAAACTGGAACAGTATATTTTAGCCGTTGAAAGCGATCTGCCTCGAGCTTCATTATTTGGTCCAGATCCTCTGTCGCAAACAATTGATGATACACCGTACGGTCGTCCGAGGTGTAAGCATTTCCCTCCGCCCCAGCCCGTTTCATGATGGAATCGCGTTGTTCCGGGGTAAAATTCTCGCTTCCCCGAAACATCATGTGCTCAAAGAAGTGCGCAAAACCACTTTTCCCGGGCTCCACCTCGTTACGCGATCCCGTGCGAACAACAATGTAAAGAGCCACAAGTTTCTGATTCTCGATGGGAACCGTGACGACCTGCAGGCGATTGGGTAATGTATCGACGGAGAATGGGTAGGGGAAAAACTTGGCATCTTGTCCCCAAGAATTCCCGGACGCAAACAGTCCTAAGAATCCCAAAACAAACGCGGTTACTCGCTTAAACATGGCGATTACCATACGCGATCGTTATCGATAGGTAAAACATGTTCTCAACCCCGATGAATGCCGATCTAATGGTTTGATATCCATCGAGGATGCGCCTCAACACTCGATGGGGACTATTTCGAACTGTTTTCACTGGTCTGGACAAGAAAGGTTTAAACTGATTATGAATGCCACTCATGAAGTACACCTCAACAAGCCGATTCCTAGCTGTTGTTATCATTGGTGCCTTCTGCCTTGGATCCGTGGAGTGTGGCGCAGACCAAAACCTCAAAAGTTTGCGTAAGGAATATCAATTTGATGGAACAATTCCACGGCTCGTTCTCGAGAATTATTTGTCTCGATCGATCTGCGTTGAAGGATTGCTTAACGAGAAAGGACAACTAACGGATGACACGCGCATGCTTACCAACACAGGAGCGAAATACATTGCCCGAGCGTTGTGTCTTTGGGGAGCAGAAAACAACTTCTTGGAGAACCTCAAAAAAGCAAAAACAGCAGCCGATCAAGTGTTAAGAGCCGACCCTGAAATGTTATTAGAAGCCTGCGTCTTCGAAGTCGTCGGCACCAATGTAAACCACATCGCGATTCCAAGCTGGGTCTTCAAAGATTTGGACCAACCTGTTGAAACCAGAAATTTCCGTTTTGATGACATGATTTATCCCGTTGGTCAGCGACGTTCAATGGGGAGAGGACAAGTGCCCGATGTAAGCCGCATCGAAACTCAACTCTGGTTCTATTACCAAGCGGCTTCCTATATTGATGTCGGTTGCGAGGGGATTCATTTCGGTCAGGTAGAAATCATGAATCGAAACGACAAAGCGAACAATCACTGGTTTACCCTGATAGGCAAGGTGCGAGCCTACGCCTCAAAGCATTCTCGTCGGCACATGGTGCTTTGCAATGGTCATGTTCCAACCGG
>SXQI01000212.1 GCA_005793025.1 Verrucomicrobiales bacterium | reverse complement strand
TATGTCGAGGAGGTGAGGGTGGTTCTGACCTCGGACGGAAAAACCGTTTCCGATTTCGCTTACACGAACCTCAATGCGGAACAAATCATTGGGATTCTAGGGACACCCAAGTATCCCTTGGGTCTCGGAAATCCGGGATTAGTGAACCGAGTGACTGCAAGAGTGCGGGGGATCAGCGGGGCTGCGGCAGAGAAAACGACACGGGATTATGACATCGCGTTTAGATTCGAGATTGAGTCTGAAGTGGTGCCTGTTGTCCCTTTGAATATTGATGATCTGAGTAGCGGATGGCAAATATACAGCAGCGGAATCGAAGCGAATTTGCATGATTTACGATTGACCGTCCGCTGGCCAGTTTTTGAAAAAGGCTTGAACAACTGGACCGTAGGTCGGAACAAGAAGGTGCTCTCAACCATGGTGGCTGGCCAAGTGACGCGCACCAATTATCCATTGGTGGATCTGCCCGCTTATTTTTTCGAGCTTAACCAATACGCGAATGCACCGGGACTCTAATATAGCATCACCTTGTTCAGAGGGTTGCATCCCGCCGTTGAGATTGATGAGATCCAAGGCGGGGTTCACCGTAACTGAATTGATGGTGGCGGTCGCGTTAATGGGGGTGATTATTTTCACCCTCGCGGCAGTTTTTAATCAGACCCAAAAAGCTCTCCGTCGCAACGAGACTCAGAATGATATTTTGGAAAAGGGTCGATCGATTCTCGAGTTGGTGACGCGCGAACTGGAACAGGTGGTGCCAACGAATCTTCGTCGTGAAACCAATTTTTACCTCACACTGGCTCAGATCCCGATCGTCCACACGAACCGGATGGATCCCAATTCTCTGCACACGAACATCCTGAACGACGTTTTCTTGCAAACCCGCATTACCAACTTCTGGTCAGCGATTGGCTATCGAGTTGTGGATCCGATGACGGGTGGTCCGGCCCGCGATGGGATTGGGTCACTGGAAAGGTTTTCACCTGAACCCGTGCGAAGATTTCCGATTGATAACTATTTTTCTCGGCTTTTCCTTCGCTCCGCAATCGAAACCAATAATGCCTCGTTGCGAACCAATTTTCACCAGATTGCACAGGGCGTGGTTCATTTTCGGATGAACGTTTTGGATCTCGATGGTCGTCGATTGGGGTGGGACACCACCAATATTAATACGGGTTATCCATTGGTCCGGTTGGACACTAAGGGAGCTTTGATGAAACCTCCCCTCGTCAATACGGCCTCGAATATTGTGGATGCTCCTATCGTGGTTCGTCAGGTGTTTCCGGGGGGCTCACCCGAAACCAGTTTTGCATTTCGGAGCAATGCACTGCCGGCATTTCTTGAGTTCGAACTGGGGGTCATCGAGCCTGAGTCATACCGCAACTACTTGACCATGCGGACCGATCGAAACCCGAACGCCGGAGCTTATGCCCTGAGTCGATTAGGGAAAGTTCAACTCTACCGCCAACTCATTTCCATTCGTCAGGTCGCCCAATGAATCGTCAGTCACAACGCGGTATCGCCCTTGTCATCACGCTGATCATGCTCAGCGTTGTGACGTTTATGACGGTCATCTTTCTCGCGATGAGCCGCCGTGAACGCGCCTCGGTGAAGATTTCAGAGGATCAGAATACGGCCCGCCTCATGGTCGATGCAGCAAACGCCCGAGTGCAGGCTCAAGTCGTCGCCCGGATGATGTCGGCCCATAACCGATTGGCTTATGATTTGTTCGTTTCAACGAATTATATCAACCCACTAGGGTATACTTCGCAGGGTGGGAATCGAAATTCAATCATCACGAACGTCAACTATTTCGTGGGTGCCAACGGTGCAGGCCTCAGCAAAACTGATTACCAACAAAACATCGCCAATTTACAAATCGATCCTCGCCCGCCGGTCTTTGTGACGACAAACGTCACCATGCCGTATTCAGACAATCGGTTTTTTCTAGATTTCAACCGCAACGGTTTGTTTGAACCAACCGGGAGGTATCTGGATGTAGGCAAGGATGGACTACCCTCCAGCAAGGACACCAACCTTTACCAGTATGTGGGAGATCCGCAATGGGTCGGGGTATTGGAGCACCCTGAATTTCCGCATTCGGAAACCAACCGGTTCATCGGTCGTTGGGCGTTTCTTGTTTTGCCTGCCGGAAAATCGCTCGATATGAATTACATCCATAACGAGGTGCGATTTACGGGGGACGCGATTGATGGGGATAATCGAAGATCTTACTATGCTCGGAACCAAGGCGTTGGTTCTTACGAAATCAATTTGGCGGGGTATTTCAGGGCGTTGAACACGAACATCTGGACCGCCAATGAATACCGAGGGTACGAATCGCCGTTAGGCACCTATAGGCCGGCAGGGAAAGCGTTCGAGCATGCTCTGGGAGTCATCGCGTATCGATATAACGATCGAGTTTCGAACCTCTTGCCTTTGGGTGGCAGCTTCACAGGTCGCGATACCAATAGTTTTCTTACTGACCAAGTCGATACCTATGGGGATGGACCGATCATCTCCTACGGCGGACCCGGTCAAGTCCTGAACAACGATAATGACCCAGTCAGCCGTCCATGGCCGGGGAGCGATAATCCTAACATGTTGGTGGATGTGCAGGAGATCCTCATTCCAAAAGGAGGTTCCAACTGGAACAGCATGGCGACGGAACTGCAACGGGTGTCCAAACTTTCTTTGGCGAGTTATGACAGATACAGCCTCTATCGCTCGTTTGGTCAGCTGGGCGTGGATTCAACCCCGGCGATCAAGGGAAAAATCCATCTGAATTTTGCAAACTACCCGGGGCAAATCAGCACAAATCTAGTGCCTTGGCCTCAGCTTCGGGACGATCGCACGGTGCGGCTCGATACTAACTCGACTCCTTACACCAACTTTTTCCTACTCTCAGCCGACGCCATGCTGCGAGCCAGCGTGGCAACGAATGTGGTTTATCCATCGACCAACTGGTTCGGGTTTCGCCGTCAGATGACTAATAATTTGTTCGGTTCAGACACCCTCAGTGTTGTGCGTCCCAGCTTTGCGTTAACCAACATTCAGATTTATCACACCGCGATGCGAACCAACCGCGATGTGGCATTGAGTAACGAATACACAGCTCCGGTTCACCGTGTCTTACAATTGGCGGCGAATATTTATGACAACATGACCAATCGGGGAGCGAGCTATCCTTATTTACCTTCGATATTTCGGCCCGTGTTCGCGGCGACCGCTACCAATGTTTACATCACCGGTTGGCTTGAAGAGACCAATTCGCGTTTCGTCACCAACAGTTGGCGTTATGCGCAGAGTTTAATCCTCGCAGATCCGTCGCTGCCACCGCGTGTCTATCCCAACATCAATGTTTACGGGCAGCCCGTTGTTGTGGGCGCGAAAAAGGGTTGGCCCAATTTCAACGAGTTTGCTCTCGATATCAAAGCGGAAGTCACTCGCAAGTTGGAATTTGTTAAAGCCAAAGTGGATGGGCCTGTAGTCGCCACCAACCAGATGCATTTGTTGTCGTTGCAGGGTTTGTTCGGGGTCGAAGCTTGGAATTCCTATTCCAACAAATTCCCGCGACCTCTACGATGGCATGTGGCGATCCAGTCGCAAGCCGCACTCTTTGCGACCAATTTCGGGGTGCGGACGAGGGTATGGCCCTTGGCGAACAACTATCAGTTCAATTTACTTTCGGATCAAACGACCAATACATGGGAGGGCTGGGTCGGCGAAACCAACCTCAACTCAATCAAAATCCCTCTATTCACCAACATCACGATGTTGGCGGGGAATAATGCGCTTCTCCGTTCGTCCCCTTATTTTACGACCAATTCCACGAATGGATTCGAACGGTCGTTTGAGTCTCCTTCGTGGAACTTGGAAATGACCAATTACGTCCAGTATTGGTTAGTGGATCCCGCGAACAATGCCGTCGTGGATTTTGTGAATTTAGGAGGATTGGTTACGAAGATGGATATTGCCAAACTTTTGGCACTACCGGCCGTATCTGCCAACGCTTTAGTCTCAGAGGATCCTAAAGTGGTCACGGATAACATGCTTTGGATCACGAACCGTGTTTCGAGCAATAACGTCGCATCCCCGACCCTAGGAGTGATGCGTCAAATCGCGATTTCGACGAACCTGCCTTCGGTCAACAGAACCATGTGGGCAGATTATAGCATGCTCATTCGCGACAAGGAGCGAGCGATCACCAATTTCCAAACATTCATCGATCCGCGAGCGACCATAGCCGAGAAGGCAAAACTTGGGTTGAGACAAGAGGCCCCGTTTAATCCGACCCGTGTCATTGTCCTTCGCGCTTCATGGCAGGCCAATGATCCCTTAGTGCACTACACGGCCTCCGATCTGTTCAACCCGCTTGGCACCACCGTGAATTATTTTCGTCCGACCGCAGTCCCTTTCAGAAATCCTGGACTAGGTTTCGTCAATCGACGGTATGCTCCATGGGGTGGATCTCC
Organism: Verrucomicrobiales bacterium; assembly: GCA_005793025.1. Classification (GTDB taxonomy): domain Bacteria; phylum Verrucomicrobiota; class Verrucomicrobiia; order Limisphaerales; family SXQI01; genus SXQI01. Next base: position 1,006 of record SXQI01000212.1, on the reverse strand, counting down.
TCTTCAAGGGGGGCAACTCCTCAGCACAGATAACTCAGCGTTTCTCAAGGATCCCGGCATCACTAACTCGGATGCTTGGTACTTTCCGATCAATCAGCGGGCTAGCGGTTTTTATCGGTTTCCTTCGATCGGGGACTTAGGTGGAGTTCATCGAGGAACCCCGTGGCAAACGGTTTACCTGAAAGCAGATGCTGGGAATCCTGACAAGGTTGAGGTCAAGACTGCTTGGCGGAGATGGAGCAATACCGACGGAACCTATCCGACCCAAGATCTAGCGTTGGTTGGATTATTCACCGCAGCCCCGAACGAGAATGCCGCTCGAGGGTTACTCTCTGTCAACCAAGGGAATTTGGCGGCGTGGACGGCTGTGTTAAGCGGCATTCCGGTTGTTAGCAATAGTGTCCCTAATGCCAAGATGACGCAGACCACAGAGCCAACATTTATAACCCGTGTGATCGAACCTGCCTCGGATCAAGTCCGAGATATTGTAAGGGGGATCAATGGGACCCGATCTAGTCAACGTTCAGGAGTGTTTTCACGTCTCGGAGATATTTTGCGCACCCCACAACTGAGCGCGGCTCCAGGTTTATATGGTGGGATTGTGGCGAACTCTCCTTATCTGAACACAAGCTCCCAAAATCAGACAAGTTATGGACTGACCGACGAGGTCGTTGAGGGCATCCCAAGGCGGATCCTCGGACTTCTTAAAGTAGATGAGCCTCGATTTGTGGTTTATGCATTCGGCCAATCGTTGAAGCCAGCAGACAGGTCGATTACGACGGATATCAATTTTTACAACCTGTGCACGAATTATCAGGTGATGGGTGAAATAGTTACCAAGACAATTTTCCGCGTGGATGGGGAACCGGACAACACCAACAGCCCGTTGCGCACCGTGATCGAGGATTACAGCGTTCTGCCGCCGACCGAGTAGGTATGAGAATTTGCGTTGAGAGTTGAGTTATGCGATTTACCCCAAAAATCTGGGCCGTGTTGAGCATGCTGC
>SXQI01000211.1 GCA_005793025.1 Verrucomicrobiales bacterium | reverse complement strand
TGCTCGATCTCGGAACCAGTTCACCGCAACTCGACCATGCCGACCGGGGCTTCAGCTTTCAGCAGGATGGCCCCTTGGACATGAGAATGGATCAACGTCAGAAACAAACTGCGGCGGATCTCATCAACACGTGGGAGGAACCCAAGCTTGCCCGCCTCTTTTGGGAATACGGTGGAGAACGAGAATCACGGCGGATCGCCAAGGCCATTGTTGAAACTCGGGCCGGCGGACGGATACAAAACACAGCTGCCCTTGCAACGGTTGTCGAGCGAGCAAAACCTCGCCGAGGGGCCAAAACCCATCCCGCGACCCAAGTGTTCCAAGCGTTGAGGATGGAAGTGAACGATGAACTCGGCTCTCTCCACGCCGGACTCGCAGGAGTTTGGGGGCTACTAAAGCGTGGGGGGCGGCTCGCGGTGATTACGTTCCATTCCCTTGAAGACCGTGCGGTTAAGAATTTTGGTCAACGATTGGAACGCGATTACATCACCCCCGGAGAAGTAGATATTCCCGAACTGCGACTCCCAAAGCCTACAGAGGCCCGATGGATCCAACGCAAGGCCATCAAACCCTCCGAGGATGAACTTAATCTGAACCCTCGATCCCGCAGTGCCCAGCTCCGGGTCTTAGAAAAACTCCAATAAACAAACCATGGCAAAAACTAAACGACAACGGTTTCAAGGAGGCCACACCCATGGATTGGATGTCGTGTTGGTGCTCATCGTCTGCACCCTCATTACTTGTGCGGGTGTAGGTTACGTCTGGCAGAAGGAGCAAATCGTTCAACTCGGAAAAAAAACTAAACGTTTAGAGATCCGAATCGACGAACTGAAACACCGAGAGGATGCCCTCCTGAGAGAAGAGGCACGACTGAGCACTTCTCGTGAGTTGGAGGCTCAATTGCGCCGAATGAACCTTGGCTTAAGCCAGCCGACCCCTGATCAAATCATCCGCCTCCCCGATGGGGCACCCCCTGAAATCTCCCCCGAACCCCAGATGTTCTCTGCCAAAAAGTGAGCCATAGCTACCCATGAAAAAGGTTGAACGAAGAATAGGTCGGTTGATGGCCATCGCCATCATGCTGGCCTTGTTGTTCCTCGTTTTGGTGGGTCGGTTGGTAGATCTCCAAGTGTTTCGTCACGACGAATTGCGAAAAGCCGCGACCAACAATACCGAGCGGCGGATTCTGCGTGGGCCACGTCGTGGCGACATGCGCGATATACGGGGGAACCTGCTCGCGACAAGCAGGACAGTGTACAACATCTCCGCCGATCCCACCGTGATCGACACGAACCACTTAGCTATCGCCCAAACCATCGCCCCTATTCTTCAATTACCCGTCGACGAATTAGCAAAAAAGCTGACCCTCCGTCAGATTCGCCAAACCGCAAATGGCACCCCGGTTTTCGATCAATACGTCATGCTCAAACACAAGGTGGATGAACCCACTTGGAAACGTTTGCAGCAGGCCATGACGAACCTTGTTTTCAGCTCCGACGAGCGAAAACTCCCCAAACGGAAACAGGTATACTTCAACAACGTCCGAAAACGCTCCCTACAAGCCGAGCCAGATCAGGAGAGGGTCTATCCCAACGGCACCCTTGCCGCACATGTCTTAGGCTATGTCGGGACAGGCACCAACCAAACCCCTCACGGCGTCGTAACAGGCACTACCGGCAAATCGGGCCTCGAGAGCTACCTCAATCTCGGTCTAACAGGTGTTTACGGTTGGCGTAAAACTGAACGGAACAGGTCTGCAGAAGAATTAGTCGCATTCCGTGAACAAGACGTGGAACCCAAAGCGGGACTCACCGCGACCTTGGCATTGGATGCAGGCGTTCAACATATCGTCGAAACCGAACTCGCTGAAGGGATGCTTAAACACAGAGCCCTTGGATTCTGTGCTGTGGTGGTACGCCCTAAAACGGGGGAAGTCCTAGCACTCGCGAACCTTCCTACGTTTGACCCGAATGATCTAACCAAAAGCAGTGAACAGGATCGACTCAATCGAGTGATCGGCCAAGTTTATGAACCAGGATCGACTTTTAAGATCGTGGTGGTTTCGGGAGCGTTAAACGAACACGCCGTGGATCTCAACGACCCGATTGAGTGTGATTTTGGGAAAACGTTTTTTGCCGGTCGTTGGCTCCACGATCATGGCAGCCACGGCAAGATATCGGTCGAGGAAGTGATCGCAAAATCTTCTAACATTGGTGCTTTCAAGGTCGCCCAACGAATCGGAGCACCCACTCTGAGCCGGTATATTAAGGATTACGGCATGGGTCGAAAAACCGGGATCGAACTGCCGATGGAGGAAGTCGGGATCGTTCATCCAATCTCCCGCTGGAACAAATTGTCGATCAGCCGCATCCCGATGGGGCACGAAATCGCCGTCACCCCACTGCAAATCACGATGACGATGAGCGCGATCGCGAATCAAGGCGTGCTGATGAAGCCTCGGCTATTGGACCACCTCTCCGATGAGAGTGGTCGGATCGTTGTGAAATACCAACCGGAACCCGTTCGGCAGGTGATCAGTCCTGAAGCCGCTAAAATGATGGTGCAAGCGTTGAAGAAAGTTGTCAGCACCAACGGCACGGCGATTAAAGCCCGCATGCCGTTCTACACGGTGGCAGGGAAAACCGGAACCGCCCAGAAAGCGATCAATAACCAATATGTGCCCGGGAAATACTACACCTCATTCGTGGGATTCTTCCCGGCAGACAACGCCGAGCTGTGTATTCTGGTGATGGCTGACGAGCCAAAAAACGGTTACTACGGTGGCGATGTCACCGCTCCAATTTTCCGCAGAATAGCGGAACGGACTGCAAATTATTTAGCGATTCCTCCCGAGATCCAGCCTCACGAAAAACTCGTCGCCAAGGGGAGGGTCCGATGATGCTTCTCAACGACCTCTTGAGAGGTTTAGACATCATGGTTTTGGACGGGAACCTGAATCGGCCCGTGGCAGGACTGACCTACGATGTCCGACGGGTCAACCCCGGAATGGTCTATTGTGCCCTCCCGGGTTCAAACAACGATGGCCATGAATATATCGAGCAAGCCATCGAGCGTGGAGCCATCGGGATCGTCTGTGAACGAAACGGAATGATCCGCCAGCGAGCTGCAAAGATTCAGGTCCGACACTCGCGACACACCCTCGCCCAACTGAGTGCTCGTATTCATCAGCATCCCCAGCGGAAGCTTCAAATTATTGGGGTCACTGGGGGGAATACCCGAGCAGGCGTGGCGTTTCTGTTGAAACAAATTCTCGAACAGACCGGAGGCCCTACAGGTTTGATTAGTTCGACTCGATGTGAGATTGGCTCACGGTTACTCCCTGGGCTCACCCCACAAGCGGAGTCGCTCGATTACCAACAGTTACTAGCTGATGCAGTGCGGGCAGGGATGAGATCATGCGTCATCGAAATCGAACCCGACTCTATCGGACCTCAGCGGGCGGGCGAGTTAGGTTTCGACCTCATGGTGGTCGCCCAAGGTTACGACCACACCCATGAACTCAATGCGAATCGGTTTGTCGAACGTTTGGTTCGCTCGGGTCGCAAAACTTTGTTGCCCACGGTGCTTGGTCTGGACGATGCGTTTGGACGTCACCTCCGAAGCGGAGAGCAACTATTTGTTCAGCGCACTTATGGCCTGTCGGAACGCGCTCAAGTGCGCGCGTTGAATCTCGAATTACTTCGAGACGGTACACGATTCCAAGTCCGGACAGGTGGCAAACAGTATCCCTGCCCTACTCAACTGGTGGGTCGTCATAGTGTGCAAGACGCACTGGCCGCGATCGCTGGCGCGGAAGCGTTGGGTGCAACAAGCGAAGAGTGCATGCGGGTAATCGGACGATTGAACGCTCCCGGCATGTTACAACCGTTGCGTCGGGCCGCTGGATGGTCCATTTTCGTGGACGGAGCCAAGACCCCATCCGATTTGCGTCGGGTGTTAGCAACACTTCGCGAACTAGGACCCCATCGGCTGATTACGGTGTTGGGATGTGCGGGTGGCAGCACTCCGGAGCACTGCGAGGTAATGGGACGAGTCACCGCTGAGGCATCTGATATTAGCTTCATCACATCTGACAATCCCCGCTACCAATCTCCACACGCTTTGGCAATGCAGGTATTGCGAGGTTACGCAACTCGCCGCAACGATGGGGCAAGGATCGAACTGAACAGAGAAGCCGCTATCTTGTCTGCGATAAAGATGGCCCAACCGAGGGACATTGTTTTGATCGCTGGAAAAGGCCCTGCAGCATCCCAAGAAATCGCGGGCACCATTGCTCCGTTCGATGACCTAGAACAAGCCCGTGAATCGGTGCAACGCATCAGGATCTCAACCACGGCTCTGATGACTCAACCATCAATACGCCGAACAGAAACACCGTCGTTTTATCGAGTCGAACAAAACTGATGCTACCTTTGACCCTCCAATTCATTGTCAAAAGTTGCTCAGGGTTTCTAGCACCGGAAACCCAAGAATGCTGCATTCAACGTGTCTGGAGTGATTCCCGCACTGTCCAAGCCGGGGATCTATTTGTAGCCCTCGAAGGGGCAAATTTTGATAGCCATGATTTCCTCCCAGAGGTCCTATCACGCGGTGCCACAGCCGCTCTAGTCGATGCCGGAAAATCCTCGAAATACCCGAAGGGGCTTGTTTGTGTTCAGGTTCCTAATGTCCGCCGAGCGTATGGAGCGTTGGCAGGTGCCTATCGAAACAGGTTCTCCCTTCCGATCATCGCCGTGGCAGGATCCAACGGCAAAACTTCCACCAAATCCTTGATAGCGGGAGTGCTCGGAACTGAACGAATTACGCTGGCAAGCGAAGGCAGCTTCAACAATGACGTGGGAGTTCCAGCCACATTACTTCAACTGGATGAGCGTCACCAAGCCGCCGTCCTAGAAGTAGGCACGAATCACCCCGGCGAACTATCACCTCTACTCGGGATGATCCGACCAAAATATGGAATACTGACTTCCATCGGACGGGAACATCTTGAGTTTTTTAAGAACATCGAGGCCGTGGCCTGCGAGGAAGGGGCAATCGCTGCGGTGCTGCCAAAGGATGGCGTGCTTTTCATCAACGGAGATATTCCTTTTCTCTCAGAAATCTCGAGCCGAACCCAAGCGCGAATCGTGAAAGTTGGTTTTGGGGAGGGCAACGATTGGCGAGTGACCCACCTCAGGCAAATGCATCAAGGAACGGCGTTCTCCGTTGAAAGCCCAGAGCCCGAATACGACGGAGAATATCAAACCAATCTTATCGGCCGCCATCAGGCACTCAATGCGGCCCTAGCTCTCGGAGTCGGGAGGGAACTCGGACTGAGCCGCGCTGCCATGCGGCGTGGCTTAGCCGAAAGCTCAGGAGCTAAAATGCGCCTCGAGATCAAGCAAGCGAATGGCTGGACCGTCTTGAACGACGCCTACAATGCGAATGCAGATTCGATGATCGCGGCATTGGAGACATTACGTGATTACCCCTGCCTTGGCCGCCGAATAGCAGTGCTAGGGGAAATGTGTGAACTCGGGGACTCAAGCAAAACGGCTCACGAAGAGGTGGGCCGATTTGCAGCAGAAACTTCTGTGGACACTTTATTGACGATTGGAGCACCCGGGCTGATGATCAGCCGAGCAGCCCGGGCTTCGGGTCTGACAAACGTTTTACAAGTAGATGAAATTGACCAAGTTTCTGCTAAAATCCGCCCGCTGCTACGGGCTGGTGATGTGATTTTATTCAAGGCCTCTCGCTCAGCCCGATTGGAAAGAGTTGTTCAGGCTCTCTTTGATCACAGCAGCACCCCACATGATTTAACTCGCCCGCAACTGGCAACGACCGGATCGACCTAGCAAGCGCGCGCCATGCTTTACTATCTTTCAATCTACCTACTCGACTGGGCAAAAACCACTGGATGGGAGGACGCTCTTTCACCGTTGCGAGTGTTCCGTTACATCACGTTTCGTGCCGGTGCTGCAGCGATCACCGCCTTGCTTGTGAGTTGGCTCCTAGGTCCTCGGGTGATCCGGATGCTGAAAGAACTCAAGTTTGGCCAGCATTATCTAGACAAAGCCGAGGAGGGCGGCGATCTGAAAGGGCGACTACTCAGCAAAAAAGGGATTCCTACCATGGGAGGCGTGCTCATCGTCCTCTCGATGGATATCTCGGCCCTTCTCTGGACTCAGTTCAACGAAATGGTGATTCTGACCTTGCTCTCGTTGATCGTCCTCGCCGGGCTAGGTTTTTACGATGATTACGCAAAGATTACGAAGCAGAACAATGCAGGAGCGACGTCAGCCGTAAAATTGATAGTTCAAACAGTTCTCGCTGCGTTCATAGGCCTTTATTTGTATTCCCTCCCCCAGACCCG
>SXQI01000210.1 GCA_005793025.1 Verrucomicrobiales bacterium | reverse complement strand
ATGCTGCATAACGCTAAAGCAGATCGAGGAATCGCCATGAGTTTTGATACGGCAACCTTGCCATTCTTCACGCTTTGGAAGAATACGAATTCAAGAGAAGAAGGATATGTGACTGGGTTAGAACCCGGAACTGGCTTCCCATACAATCGGCGACGTGAACGACTTGCAGGACGAGTGCCCAAGTTGCCACCGGGCGAGAGTCGTACATTTTCGCTTTCCTTTAAAATACTGGAGAACTCTAAAGCGATCGGAGAGGTTGCAGCACACATTCGAAAACTTCAACCCAACACCCCGCAAGTGGACGATGCCCCGACGACACCTGAGTAGTCAGATTAATCGTAGCGAAGGGCTTGGATGGGGTGGAGGCGGGCTGCTTTGGCGGCAGGAAAAAAGCCAGCGATAATCCCGACAGCCGCACTAAACCCAACAGCCAACATCATCGAAGTCGAGGTGATGACGGGTGAGTTTCCGGTTGGTGTGACCCATACCAATATTTCTACGAAACCATAAGAGGCAACGATCCCCGCCAATGCCCCAAGGATGGCAATCACCACGCTCTCCACCAAGATTTGGGTGAAAATAGCGGCGCCGCTTGCACCAACCGCTTTACAGATACCGATTTCACGAATGCGCTCATTGATGCTGGCAAGCATGATATTCATAATGCCAATGCCGCCTACCAACAGGCTGATGGCCGCAATGATTCCGCCGCTCATACGTGCGTTGGTGATTTGACGGTTGATGCTTTCGAGTTGAGTCTCTTGGGTTCGAAAACTGAAATCCTCAATGCCGTGGTGAGTGAGCATTAGGACGTTCCGTGCTTGTTGTAATGAGGATTCGAGATTCTCGATATCTTTGACTTTAATATCGATGTCGCTGAGTCGAGGATCAGGGAATCCGTTGGTTCCACTCGCCGCACGGAACTTAATCCACATCGTATTCAACGGCATGTAGATGGTCATGTTTTTGCGTGTGAACGCCCAACCTCCTTTGCCACCCCAACCTTTTCTTCGAGCAGGTCCCACGGTTTTTTCGACAGGTTTTTGCTTATCGATCTCGGTCTGCTTTTTTTCGTATTCGCTTTGGTATTTTTCGAACATTCCGACGATGGTGAACGGCTGCCCATTGATGTTGATGCTCTCTCCAATCGGGATGATTTCTTGGCCCATGGTTTCAGGAGTCCCAAATAATTCATCGCGGATCCCTGTGCCTATCACGCAAACACTGTGGGCGTTTTGGTCGTCAAAATCTGTAAAAAAACGACCATGCTGAACTACATGAAGATTCATATCGAGCACAGCAGGCCACACCCCAGCACATTCCCAGGCTTCGACTATTTTTTCTCCTCGGGTCAAGGTGCAGTCCCCTAGTGCCATTTCCGGCGAAACAAGACGGAGCATGGGAGCACTTTGCCGCAAGGCAATAACATCAGCCATAGTTCGGCCCGGTGCTTCATCTGCGAGATGGGCCTGATCGGGCGGGACAGGTTGATCCTCAATCAAAACTTTGTCGGCACCCCCCATCGCCACCATGGTTTCGCGCATTCCATTCTCCATCCCCTTAACAAGCGCAGCCATCGCCACAAGGCTGGCAACACCTAGGATGATGCCGAGCATGGTAAGAAACGAGCGGAATTTGTGAGCCCAGATCTCTTTGAACCCAACGCTGATAGTGTTCCAGAGGTTCATAAGATCAATCGTAACGCAAGGCTTGGATCGGGTGAAGTCTCGAGGCTTTCACGGCAGGAATCAAACCGGCCAACATTCCAACGAGGACGCTGAAACCGAAGGCAACCACGAGGGATGTGAGGGTAATCACCGGCGCGTTGTCTGTTGGGGACAGTGTAGCGATGCTTTTTACTAGGATGAACGAACTGAATATACCTGCCAATCCTCCAATGAACGCGATTACCATGCTTTCTACGATAATCTGAACAAAAATATGAGTTGTGGTCGCGCCAACCGCTTTGCGAGTTCCAATTTCTCGAACCCGCTCTGTAATGCTCGCAAGCATAATGTTCATGATTCCAATGCCTCCCACCAACAGGCTGATCACGGCAATCATCCCGCCACTAATCCGTGCATTCTTAATGGAACTGGTAATCCGCTCGGCCCAGTCCTCTTGAGTTCGAAAAGTAAAATCTTCGATCCCTTGATGTGTGGACATCAGCACGTTGTAGGCCTGCTGAATTGCCGGCGTTAGCTTATCCACATCACCCACACGCAAGTCTAAGGTTGTTAATCGTGGCCCTCCTGCAATGGAGGGGGCAAACCCGGGTTGGCCCGATTTGATTTTGATCCACATCGTGTTCAGGGGGATGTAAACAGTCGAATTCTTCAACCAAAACACGAAGCCACCTTGGCGACCACCCCAGCCTCGATTGCGCGGCGTCGCGTTAGTTGAAACTATCTTGGGTTGATCCTTCGCTAATTGACGCACTTGTTTATCCTGCACACTTTCGTAATGTTCGAACATCCCTACGATGGTGAAAGGTTGGTCGCCGATAAAAATCGTCTCTCCGAGCGGAATGATTTCGTGCCCAATTGTTTCGGGTGAACCGAAAAGTTCATCCCGAGTTGCTGTTCCGATAACACAGACATTACGAGCCATTTCATCGTCAATCTCGTTGAACATTCGACTGTGCTGAATCACATGCTCATTTAACTCCACGGCGATCGGCCAAACTCCTGAACAGAAGAAAGGGTTGAACGATTTTCCTTTTGCGGTAAGGACTGCACTTCTCCACTCAATGATCGGCGACACTTTTGTGATCAAAGGCGCGTTGTTCCTCAGTCCATAAACATCGTTGATCGTCAATCCGGGAGCCTGATCACGTAAATGACGTTGCTCGATAGGGAGGGGTTGAAACTCGACGCGGATTTTTTGCAATCCGCCGATCGCGATCAAGGCCTCTTTCATTCCTCGTTCCATTCCGGTGACAAGTGCGGACATCGCCACCAAGCTTGAAACACCCAAAATAATTCCGAGCATGGTGAGGAACGATCGAAATTTGTGGGCCCAAATTTCCTTCAACCCGAGCTCGATGGTGTTCCAAATGTGCATCCCGTTTATGTCAACTTGAGGAGTTCTCCTGTGCGCACAAAGTTTCTATTTGAGGGTTTGCGTTAGTCCCCATGACTCAGCTCTACATTACAGGCGAGGACGATTTCTCGGGATTGGTCAGATGCAATCCTGCCAATTTTGAGTCGAGTTTCGCAGCAATGCGTCCATCACGGATCTCGATTCGGCGAGGAGTAACTGCCGCAATTTCTGGATCGTGAGTGACGATGATAATAGTGCGACCTTGCTGACTGAGGCTATGAAACAGGTTGAGAATCGCTTCCCCAGTGTGAGAGTCGAGGTTGCCTGTAGGTTCGT
>SXQI01000004.1 GCA_005793025.1 Verrucomicrobiales bacterium | reverse complement strand
TCCACATCCACGCACCGGTCCTGAACGTTGATTGCCACGCCTGGAAACTTCAGTTTCGGCAAGGCGGCTTGAAGAGTGGTGTTCGTGGCGCCCCCGGCTGATCCTGTCCGGTTGGTGGAAAGAGCCTCTGAAGGGAGCTCGACCGCGCAGAGCGCAACGCAGGGCATCGTCAGTGCCGCACACAATCTCACAAATCCTGCAGGCTTCTTGTTGTGCTGATGGTTGATCATTCTTGCCGCCCCTTCTTCAGGAGCATTGCCGAACTCCGCTGTCGTTCCAGCACGTGCGTTGGTTGCGGCGGCGAACGTAGATGAACATGGTTGTAATCATGGTTTTTGAAACGATTGTTGTCAAACCACCACTGCACACCCCATGGCGAATAACAACCCGGCTTGCCAATCAGCCCCTTCGTTTGTTTTACTCAGTGCGTGGTACAGCAGCAGACACTTAAAAAGTCGGTGAGTTTCTCTGGGGTTGGGTTGCACAGTGGCAATCGAGTCACCATGACGTTTCTACCCTCCGGACCGAATACCGGAATTAGGTTTCGTCGAGTAGACCTTGATGGGCACCCCGAGGTAGAGGCACGCATCGAAAATGTTTCCGAAACCAATCGCTCGACCACATTGGCGAAGGGGAACGTAAAGATCCATACGGTAGAGCACGTGCTTTCAACCTTTGCAGGTCTAGGAATTGACAACGCAATCGTAGAAATCGATGCGAACGAGCCACCCATTGCCGATGGAAGTGCTCGGCAATATCTGCGAATGACCCAATCTGCGGGCATCGCAATTCAGGCCGAAAAGCGTGAGCCATTGACGATTTCAGCCCCGATTGAAATTCGACAAGATGAAACGACCTTGTCGATTTTTCCCCATCCCACGTTGAAGATCACCTGCACGAGCACAGATCGTCAGGGCAGGTTCACCCAATTCTTTAGCGTTGAAATCAACCCAGAAACTTGGTCACGCGAAATCTCTGAGGCTCGAACATTCTGTTTTTTTGAAGAAGTCGAATTCCTCATCAAGAATGGATTAATCAAGGGAGGTAGTTTGGAGAACGCTGTGATCATTCGTGATGACGCTGTCCTCACGAATGAACCGATGCGTTACCCAGAGGAATTTGTCAGGCACAAAATTCTCGATATTGTTGGTGACCTGTCTCTCCTAGGCCGTCCTCTAACTGGTCATGTAGTCGCCATCAAGCCCAGCCACAGTTCCAATTGCGAACTCGCACGCCAGATCCTCGCACAGAGCCGCAAACCTCTACTAGCCAGTCGAACTTTTACGCCCCCTCCAACACCTGCTACCACCCCTTCTGCTAGCTCCGAAGTCGCCGTAACCCCTGCCTCTGAACCGTTGATGGACATCATGGAGGTGATGAAAATCCTTCCTCATCGATATCCATTCTTGATGGTAGATCGAGTCACAAAAATTGAAGGGAGTAAAATAACCGCCCTGAAAAATGTCACGATCAACGAGGGTTACTTTCAAGGTCATTTTCCAAACCACCCTATCATGCCCGGCGTTCTCCAACTCGAAGCCATCGCTCAAGTAGCCGGCATTTTGATGTTAAAGAAGCTCGAGAACATGGGTAAAATCGCTTATTTCATGTCCGCTGAAAGTGTAAAATGGCGAACACCCGTTCGCCCTGGTGACACGTTGATTATCGATGTTGATCTAGTCAAAATGCGTGGAAAACTGGGCCGAGCTAAAGGTGTTTGTTCCGTCAACGGAACCGTGACCAGTGAGGCGGAAGTCACCTTTGTCTTGTTGGATGCATGATTCACCACTCGGCCGTTATCCATCCGAAAGCAATCGTTCCTGCTAGCTGCGAAATCGGTCCGTTCTGCGTCATCGGCCCAGACGTTCGCCTCGGAGACAATTGCCAGCTTTACTCCCACGTGGTCATCGACGGTCACACTGAACTTGGGGGTCACAATCAAGTTTTTCCTTTCACCAGCATTGGTCTCAAAACCCAAGACCTGAAATGGAAAGGTGGCATCACCCGCACTGTCATCGGCAGCCACAACACCTTTCGAGAATCAGTCACCATTCACAGTGCTACCGGTGACGGAGAGATTACTAGAATTGGTAACCATAACCAGATCCTCGCCTATTGCCACATCGCCCACAATGTTGTCGTTGGCAACCATGTGATCATGTCCAATGTTGCTACCTTGGCAGGACATGTCGTGGTTGAAGACAACTGCATCATCGGAGGACTCGCTGGGGTTCATCAGTTTTGTCGTGTCGGAAAATTTTCGATGATCGGTGGATGTTCCAAAGTCGTCCAAGATATCCCCCCATTCATGCTAGCTGATGGGAACCCAGTGGAAATCCGGATGATCAACAAAATTGGGTTAGAACGAAATGGTTTCAGCGACGAAACCATTTCTGCTATCAAGCAAGCCCACCGAATCATGTTCCGGGAACAACTCAGCGTCAGTAACGCCTTGAGTAAAATCGAAGCCGAGGTCCCCCCCCTTCCTGACGTCCTCCATTTCATCAACTTCGTCCAATCAAGTGAACGGGGAATCTCCCGTTAACCCGTAAAAGGAAACAATTCGATTTGTGACCTGACGGTTGCATTCAGGCTGAATCAGGAGTAGGATTCGGGTGTCAAGCCTTTAGCCTATGTATTTCGGCGTTGATTATCATCCTGAGCACTGGGTCTTTCCGTTAGCCGGAACTCGTGAGGATCCTGAGTCCCGTTGGAGAAAAGACGCCGAATTGATGGTTGGAGCTGGCCTGAACGTCGTTCGAATGGGGGAATTCTCGTGGGGATTGGTCGAACCCGAGGAAGGCAAATTCGATTTTTCTTGGCTCCGAAGGGCGATGGATGTCATGCAGGGTGCGGGGATAAAGGTCGTCCTTGGGACACCGACTGCGGCACCCCCGTTGTGGTTGGCTAAAAATCATCCCGAGATCCTTCCTGTTGATGAGTGTGGTCTCCGGTTCAATGAGGGCACTCGCCACGCTTACTGTCGAAATAGCGATATTTATTGGGATTACACCCGTAAAATTGTCCGCGCACAGGCTGCTGCCCTTGGGAACCATCCGCAACTGATCGCATGGCAGTTGGATAATGGCATCGGGGGGCATCGCACGGAGTTTTCTTTCAATCTCGAGACTCGACGCGACTGGCATGCATGGTTGGAGGCAAAATACGAAACCATCGATCGGATGAACGACTCGATGGGGAACCGTTTTTGGAGCCAAATGGTGACGGATTGGTCCCAAGTTCCGATGCCAATGAACGCACCCACGGTGCATAACCCCGCGCTAGTGTTGGATTGGATGCGATTCTCAAGCGATACCTGTGTCGCCTATATTCGTTGTCAGGCTTCGATCCTCCGCGAAATGACACCGAAGATCCCTGTCACGACAAATCTACGCGCGTTGACCCGGCATTTTGATCATTTCGACATGGCCGACGTTTTGGATTTCGTTTCTGTCGATAGTAACGCAACGATCAAAACTCGGTGCGCAGAAAATGCGTGCGAAATCGACATGTTGCGTTCGCTCAAAAAACACGACATCACTACGCCCGATGGCGACGCTGGGTTCTGGGTGATTGAGCAAAAAGCCGGGCACGTGAATTGGCAGGAAGTCAATTCGTTGGTGCGTCCGGGAGTAGTTCGGTTGTTTACCTATCAATCGATTTCTCGCGGAGCGAGTGGAATTCTCTATTTCTTCTGGCGGCAGCCGAGGATCGGTTCCGAAAAGTTTTATGGTGGGGTCTTAACCCACGACGGTCGCGGGGATAATCGCGCTTTCCAAGAGATCAAACAGATTGGGGAAGAGATGAAACTTCTCGCTCCCGCGATCCAAGGAACTCGAGTGACGGCCGAGACCTGCATCCTTTTCAGCCACGAAAACGCTTGGAGCCTAAAACTTCCTCGCCAACCCACCAAACAATTTGCCTATCGAGAACATCTGCAGATGTTTCACAGCGCATTACACGATCGGAATATTCCGGTCGATTTTGCCCGACCAACAGAAGATCTCTCGAAATACAAAATCGTGTTTGCGCCGTCTTTGCATATGCTGGCGTCAGGTGAGGCGGATCTTCTTAAGTTATACGTCCAAAACGGAGGCACACTCGTTGCGACATGCAATACGGGCCTAGTCGATGAACACCATATCGTCCCGGATTCCGGCTTCCCGAATAATCTGACGGACCTTTTCGGTATGGAGGTGCGAGAATTTGATCCGCTTCCTATTGGCGAAGAGAATCATCTCACATTCAAAGGGAATTTCCCTACCAGCCATCTTCATCCTGCTAGAATATGGTGCGATCTGATCGAGCCCAAGGAGTGCGAAGTCTTGGCCACATACGCAAAGGACTTTTACGCAGGACGGCCTGCGATCACCATGAATTCCTACGGTTTGGGGCGAGCCATTTATATCGGCACCCTGAGTCACCAGTATTTCTACTATGATCTTGTAGCTTGGTTGCGTCAGACTTGCAGCGTCATTCCGTTGCTCAAGGTTCCCGACTCGATCGAGGTCAGTTTACGCGAACGAGACGGCACCAAGGTGTATTTCCTCCTCAATCACCAAAACTCCTCGGTTCGACTGATGTTTTATAAGCCGATGCACGATTTCCTTACCGGGCAAACCATCTCCGGGAATTATGACCTGCCTCCCCATGGCGTTCTAGTGCTCGATGAACGGGCTTCAAATAAACCGGATAGCCATTCGCCAACCATCTCAGAGCAAGCAGAGACGATGGAAACCGCCGTCGTTTCTGAGAATTCTCAGTAATTCTTACTGAACTTTCTGGTTTTCATGCCATCAGGAATTCCGGATTCGGGAAGGCGATCGTCAGTGCACTTGATCCAAACGCAGGTCTCTATTTGAGCAGTTTTCACAATCAAGGTTGCACCAGCGTCGAACTGTGGCACTGTTATCCCTAGTTGAGCTGTTGCTTTATGACTAAACCGAAAATCATTGCTTATTTGAAACCCTCCTGTGGATGGAGCATGGGTGTCCGCGCCATTATGCGGAAATATGACCTCCCCTACGAAGACCGTGACATTATCAATGATGCTGTTCAACGTCAGGAAATGATCGTGAAGAGCGGTCAGATGCTCAGTCCCTGCGTCGAAATCGCAGGGGTCATGCTGCCTGATATCAGCGGAGATGAAGTCGAAGCGTACCTTCTCAGCAACAACCTCGTCCAAGCGAATACCCTGACGCCAGACGCTCCCACAAATGCTCCTTGCGCCTCCCATGGCACAGAACCCGCTTGGATGCCGTTCAACCGGTGACCAAGTTTTAGTTACAGCATCCTCATCGGGATCCCGCTTTAACGATTAGGGACTTACCACCAACCGTTCCTCCACGGGCGGTTTAGCCATTAGGACTCCCTGTTCCTTGTAGGGTTTGAGCATAAAATGCGTGCCAGTTGAAATCACGCCTTGGATGGTTGCCAGTTTTTCTGAAACGAAACTAGCAACCTCACGTAATGTGTTGCCTTCAACAAACACCAATAGATCATACCCACCCGACATGAGGTAGCAGGAGCTAACTTCAGGGTATTTGGCGATTCGTTCAGCAAGTCGATTGAACCCACCCTCACGCTCAGGAGTGATCTTAACCTCGATCACCGCACGAACGCGTTCCACCCCTAGCTTCTCCTCGTTGACCACGGTTCGGTATCCCAAAATCACGCCATCACGTTCATAATCACGAATCTGGTTCGTGACCTCACTCTCCGGGCGACTTAACATCACTGCTAGCTCGTTGGGTTTCAGTGAAGCATTTTCCCGCAATAATTTCAGAAGGGTGTCCATATGTTCGACAATTTTTCAGCGTTAACGTGCAACATAGTGGTCACAATCCCAAGGTCTGTCTAGGTTCGATCAAAGGGCAGGGCACCCTCCATGGGTTTTGGCCTGCCTGGGAGATGATGATTTCAGTGGGGCTGTAAGCCGAATTCTGTCTGCGCGGTTGCCCGCGGAGAGAATCATTTATCTAAGCAACCCGTACCCGAACCCTGCTCCACACGAGGTGGAACGCGAAACGAGCCGTTCCTCGGATTCCTATTTGGTCTTGCACCGGACGGGGTTTTCCATGCCCCCTCGATTGCTCTCGGAGCGGTGGGCTCTTACCCCACCTTTTCACCCTTACCCTCCATTCTTGCGAATGAAAGGCGGTATTTTCTCTGTGGCACTTTCCGTCGTGCGGCTTCGCAGCCAACACTCCCGAGTGTATCCAGACGTTAAGCCTGGTTACGCGGCGTCCTGCCCTGTGGTGTTCGGACTTTCCTCCCTCGACTTGCGTCAAGAGCGATTCTCCACCCCTCTGAAATCGTTTTCAGATTAGAACCTTGGAGCCCTCGCAGCAAGCTATGTCTGGAGAAGAATCTTGAGATTATTAAGCCAAAACTTCTCTCACGACTTCTCCATGCACGTCGGTCAGACGGCGATCGATTCCGTTTTGTCTTACTGTTAATTTTTCGTGGTCGATGCCGAGAAGGTGAAGGATCGTGGCGTGAAAATCGTGGCAGGACGTCTTGTTTTCCACTGCGTGATAACCCCAGTCATCACTCCTGCCATGAGCAACCCCGGCTTTGATTCCCGCGCCCCAGAGCCATGTAACAAAACTTCCACCGTTGTGATCTCTTCCGACGCCATTTTGTGCAAAAGGGGTGCGCCCAAATTCGGTGGTCCAGATAACAAGGGTCTCCTTATCGAGTCCCCGAGATTTCAAATCGCTCAACAAAGCTGCAATGGGTTGATCGACACTAGCAGCCATCGGTGGTAGTTCGGTGAGGATATTGGCATGGTTATCCCAATTGCCGGTTGCCCCTTGGGGTCCACTCCAAACCTGAACAAATCGAACCCCTCGCTCAACTAATCGAGTGGCTAATAAACAGCGGCGTCCAAAATCCTCCGTGACCTTGTTTTCCAGCCCATAGCTTTTCCGAAGCGATTCGGGCTCCCTCATGACATCAAACGCTTCCGGCGCAGAGAGCTGCATTTTGGCGGCAAGTTCGTAACTGGCGATACGAGCCTCCAATCTGGAATCTCCTCGATGTTGCTCTGCATGAGATTGGTTCAACCTCCGGAGCAATGCCAATCCCGCAGGGTCGCCATCGCGTTTTGCGAATGCGAACTTGTCGCTTGCGAACAAATCAGGGACCGGACGAGGGCTCGCAGCGTTGATCACCGTGCCTTGATGTAAAGCAGGTAAAAACCCCGACGTAAAACAACCGCGCTGGTTATAAGGAAGCCCCTTCGAATCGGGCAATACGACGAAAGTCGGGAGGTTATCCGTCAAATTACCCAGTGCATAAGATACCCAAGCACCCATGCAGGGGAACCCCGGTAACAAAAAACCACTATTCATCATGTAAGCACCGGGGCCGTGCACATTGGTCTTCGTTGTCATGGCCATCAAAAAAGCCATTTCGTCCACGTGCTTTGCTTGTTCTGGAAATACGCTGCTGACCCATTTTCCAGATTGACCGTGCTGAGCAAATGGAAAGGGGCTTTTCATGATTGCTCCCACAGGTCCTGTGAATCCCTCTGGTTTTTCTTTTGGTCCCAACATTTGCCCATGCAATCGATCTAGTTCTGGTTTGGGATCAAAAATATCCATTGGGCTGGCACCTCCTGTCATGAAGAGTTGGATGATTTTTTTGACCTTTGCTGGGTGGTGGGGCGTTACCAGAGCACTCGAATCACGGAGAAATAATTGCGATAATGCAACCCCTCCAAACCCTCCACCAATAGTTTCTAGGAACTGCCGCCTAGTAGGATGAATGATGTTTTGGTTCATTCCACAAACAGGAATTCGTTACTGTTCAGTAACACTCGACACGCGGTAGCCAACCCATGGCTTCGGCTGATTTTAACCAAATCACGACGTTCCTTGGCCGTCGGGTTTCGGAGCCACGTGAGTTGAGTTGCACGGTTTATTTGATCTTCCAAGTTCTCAAACTCTCTTTTTGTTCGGTCGGCCAATCTCGAACTGTGATGTAAAACGAAGTCATTATTATAAAGGGTGAGGGCTTGAAGGGAGGATGCGGAAAAACCTCGAGTCGGTGAGAGCAATCCTAAGTCCGGAAAATCGAGGGTTTCCATGAACGGATCGGCAATGCCCCGCCAAACGCAACGATAAATGCTCCGCCGTCCAGAACCCGGTTGAGACCAATCATAGACCGTGTAATCGAGGGCAGGGGTGAGTTGGGGGCCGGGTCCTTGTTTAAAATGTTTCACAGGTGGCCCCCCCATTTTCAAATCCAGTTCCCCCGAGGTTGCCATGGTGAAATCTCGGTAGGAATCAGCATCCAATCGGTGCCGATTCTGTCGCCAGAGATAACGGTTTTCTCCATCGATCGCCGCTGCCTCCTTTCGGTGGCCAGTGGATTGTTGGTAGGTCCCACTGGAGACGATCAACCGATGCAATTCTTTGAGCGATCCTTTGGCATCATCCCGAAACCAAACCGCCAACCAATCAAGGAGTTCTGGATGAGATGGAACACCCCCCATTTTGCCAAAGTCACTAGGGGTATCGCACAGACCTCTCCCGAAATGGTAATGCCAAACACGGTTCACGATACTTCTCCACGTCAGCATATTTTGAGGGTTTGCCAGCCAGTCGGCCAAGGCTGCTCGGCGATTCCCTTCGTCTTTGGAGTTTGGGAGTGCGAACCGGGATGGCAAGTCGGGGATAAGCGAAAGTGCTCCGGGACCCACAACCGCACGGGGTTTATCAAAATCGCCTCGATGCAACAAATTCACGATCTTGGGTTCAGTGATGGTCTTAACGGGTCCCGGCGGATTGCTATCCACAAGGTTCACGGTGGTTGCGGCTGCGTAAACTACAGATTTTTCAGGGAGCCGATCCAACGCGTGGTTCGCGGCAATTCGCAATGCATGACCGGCGATCGTGATTCGTTGGGTTTCGTTGCGATCCGCAGTCGGGGTCAATAAGGCTTCCTCGACTTCCTTGGGACGGATCACCACGTTTGCTGGATCCTCGGATGTTGCCGAGAGGGCGAAAGCACCAATGAGATGGCCCCCTCCATGGAGCTGTTTCAATGTAATCGCCAGAGAACTGTTCGCTTTGAGCGCGATGGGTTCTTGAAGTTCGAACACCGCTTGGTGGGATTGCCCAACTGCGGGAAAAATTCCCCAAGCCGTTTTTGAATCACCATCCAATGCACGTTCAATCCCCCAATCCGTTTGATTGAAATCTGCTGAGGCTCGCCGAAACTTCACCTCTTTGCCATGGCTCCCCCCCGTCTCGAAGATTCGCAACTCGATTTCGGATAGATGAAAATTACCGTTATCATTTCGTCCCGGACCACGCATTGGAAGCGTATCATTTGCCAAAACATCCAGCCTCAGGGCAGTGAGATTCGTTAATGCGACTCTTGCGGTGACGGTGTAAGTATCTTTATCCGGACGTTTTCCTTCCGCGAGGAATACATTATTGGTCGAGCGTTTTAAGATTGACCCCTCCGAGGTTAAAAAAGTTCCTGCTTCTAATGGTTGCCACTTGATCGGCTTCCCCTGTTTTGCCAACCATCCATCGACCAACGGTTTGTTGGCAGCCGAGTGCAGAACCGTCGCATCGGATTTCTCGACCGAGGCGATCAGTGATTTCCACCGGCGATAATCCCGAGCACTGGCCGGATCCTCCATGTAATACAGGTCTCCTTTCAGAATGCCGGCGAACACCGCCTGCAGGGCGTAGTAATCCTCCTGTGGAATTGGATCGAATTTGTGGTCGTGACACCGGGCACAATTTGCCGTCGTGCTTACAAACGCCGACATGGTCTGAGTGACCATATCGTCACGATCTAGGTAATCAAAAGTAACAGGCCCTGTGCTATAGGTGCTTAGGTCGAAGGTTCCAGCCCCAAGGAAACCGAGCGCAGGCGTTAAAGTGGTTTCCTCTGGATAAAACACATCGACCGCGAGCTGTTCCCGAATAAAACGAGGCCAAGGTATATCGTTGTTGAAGGCATTGATCACATAGTCCCGAAACCGCCACGCATGATCCCGCCCGATGTCATGCTCATACCCATGGGAATCAGCAAAATGAATCGTATCAAGCCAATGGCGAGCCCATCGTTCCCCATACCTAGGTGAATTCAATAAACGTTCCACCACCTTGTCGTACGCCTTGGGATCACGATCTCCGATAAATGCCGTCACTTCCTCGGGAGTTGGAGTCAGGCCAATGAGGTCGTGATAAATCCTGCGAATCAACGTGCGACGGTCGGCGACTGGAGCAGGTGTGAGGTTATTCTTGGCGAGTTGCTCCAAAATAAAACCGTCGATGGGATGCATCGCCAATCGGGGGAGCGTAGGTCTGATCAATGGTTGGAGGGACCAGTGGGGCCGGGCTGCATTAAGTTTACCAGCCAGCGCGTCGGGCCAAGCCGGCCCTGCATCAATCCATTCCTTCAGCAAACGCACTTCGCCCTCGGAGAGTCGCGGAGATTTGCTCCCTTTGGGTGGCATCACCATTTCTTCATCCACCCCGCTCACGAACCGAATTAAACGGCTCGATCCAGCGTTGTGAGGAATAATCGCGGGATTGCCGCTATCGCCACCCTTAATTGCCACATCGCGGACATCCAAACGGTATCCGTTTTTTTGCTTCTCAGGTCCATGGCAACTGAAACAACTCCTCTCTAAAATCGGACGGATTTCTAAAGCAAAATCAGGAGCAGCATTCACCATGTGCGGAACCCAGACCCCTAAAAGCGTCAGCAAAACTCCCAAGGAATGGCGAGTAACGTGTTTAAGACAATAAAAGCACATGAGGTCAGGCAAGAAACTGAGCCTCGCTCCGGCTGAAGTCAAAAAGAAAGCCCGACGAAAAATCTTCCCCTTGCTTTCTCTGACTCCTCCGTTAGTCTGTCCATTCCCGTTTCCAGAAGGGTCTGGAAACCCTTTTTGTTGAGACTTTATGCCTATAGCCAATGATATCCGCAAGGGGATGGCCATCACTTACAACGGCGACATCTGCGTTGTGCTTGATACCCAGCATCGCACCCCCGGCAACCTCCGCGCCTTCGTTCAAGCCAGCATCCGCAGCATCAAGACTGGGAAGTCGTCCGATGTGCGCTTCAGTTCGTCGGAAAAAATCGAGGTCATCCCGATGTTGACCCGAAAAATGGAGTATAGTTACAAGGATGGCGAGGACTACGTTTTCTCAGACCCTGAAACTTTTGAGACAGTCACCATCACACCCGAGGTGGTGGGTGATGGCAAAAACTACCTCGTCGAAAATGGTCTTGTCACGATGGTCTTCGTGAATGACAAGGCTGTCTCTGTAGATCTTCCCGCTAGTGTAGTCCTTACCGTGACAGACGCTCCTGAAGGAATTCGGGGAGACTCGGCTAACAACGTCCAAAAGGCTGTTGTAATGGAAACGGGCATCACGATCCAAGCTCCCCTGTTTATCAAAACTGGTGAGAAGTTGAAGATCGATACACGCACCGGAAAATACATGGAACGTGCTTAGCTCGTTTCCCCCAATTCTATTTTCGACGCTCATCCCTCAAAGGATGGGCGTTTTTTTACTCCTCTAGATAACGTCATGTTTGCGAGTCTAACAATTTCCTAAAATGTCACTTTCGAGATCCTTTTGCCCTACCTTGGTCGGTTGTCTCTCTCAAGGCGCAGCCGGAAATCCAACGGGTGCCATGGTCGAGGCGGCGTTTACACATCACGGGATCAACGCGCGGTATATCAACATGGAGGTCAGTCCAGAAAACCTCGCGGATGCCGTCAAGGGAATCCGTGCTTCGGGTTACCAAGGGTTTAATCTCAGCATGCCGCACAAAGTAACGGTCATTCCTTTTTTGGACGGACTAGGGGAATCGGCCGCCGCAATTGGTGCGGTGAACTGTGTGGTTCGTCGGGGTGAACGGTGGATTGGTGAAAACACCGACGGAAAAGGGTTTCTTCGGTCGCTGACTGAGATCGTAGATCCGAGAGGCAAAACTGTGGTCTTATTCGGTGCCGGTGGAGCGGCTCGATCAATCGCGGTGGAATTGACTCTTGCCGGTGTGGGAAAGCTGATCCTAGTTAATCGAACCCCAGAACGAGGGAACCAACTCCTGAATACGATCGTCGTCGGCCTCCAAGGCAATGCGGAGTTGTTTACTTGGAACGAGGATTTTAAACTTCCGCCAGACGCCGACATTGTGATCAATGGAACTTCAATCGGACTCTACGATCTCGATGCTCGGGTTCAGATAGACACGGCAACCATCCAATCTCACCAGATTTTTGCCGATGTTGTATTTAATCCACCTTTGACACGGTTTCTACGTGATGCCGGTGCGAGCAGTTGCAAGACGATTGATGGCCTCTCCATGCTCGTAAATCAAGGGGTCCTCGGAATTCATTTTTGGACAGGGATTTGGCCAGACGTCTCGATAATGCGTCAAGCACTCTCCAAAGCGATGGGTTGCTGAGTCGTGACGCGGTCTTGCGATCTGCTAATCCAATCGCGGAGTGAAGACGATCGTCGTGAAACCAGATTGGAGGAGCAGTTGTCTAAGTTGAACTTCCGCTCTAGCTCGAGCATCGGTCAGGATTCCATCTAAACGCGCCGCTCGACGTAAATCTTCCACAGCTCGTTGGCGGATATGTTGCTGGAGATCCTTATCAAACATGCGGAGTAGCCCGGTGGTGTGCTCCAATACTTGAGTCTTATTTTCATCCAAATAGACATCGGTAATCGTTTCGCGGGGCAATTTAATGTGGATCGTGCGTTCATGGATTTGGAGATCCAGCGGAGTCAGTTTATTAAGGTCGATACCCGCTTTGACAACGCCATTTGCGATCAGGATGACACGGTTTTCTCCGTACCACTTCGCATCCTCGAAAACGATAACCTTTTCCAAAACATACTTGATGGTCACCAATTCGGACAACGCTTGCACCTGCCGAATTACGGTGGAGGTATTGAGGTAAGGACTTTTGGGGATGACCCCGGTCATTCGCGCCAGCCCTATGCCTAAGAGAATTCCACCCGCCAATACGAGCAGTGTGACGACTGCCATGATCGGTATCCGAACTTTCATCATTCCAACTTAGCCCCGCGGATGATCAATGGAAGCCCAATTATGGAAAACACCCTACTCAACACAATTGATTGGCCGTCGGTAATGCGTCAGTGGAGGCGGGTGGTAGAGGTCAGGAGGAATTAAAGAGGAGATTGTAGGGGTCTCCTTTTGGATCGGAGGCCAAGGCATTGAGAGCGGAGGTTAACTTACTGAAACCATCCTCGGTGCGTTTGTTCAGG
>SXQI01000209.1 GCA_005793025.1 Verrucomicrobiales bacterium | reverse complement strand
GTTCCGTTGGTCGAACCTAGATCTCTCACGCTGACGGTTTTTCCTTCCAAACTAATCTCACAGTGAAAACTAGAGACTGACGCTTCAGGAACTCGAAAATCATTGGTGGGATTTCGACCGATGCGATTGAGCCCGGGACGGAGCTCGATGCTCATTCGGCGCCCCAACCAAGAAAGGACAAACCGTGTTGGTTGAACTGTGGATGACACTTGGTTCATGTCTTGAACCTAGCTCTCTTTCCTTAAAACAAAAGTGGTTTTTGGCTTGAAGGAACCGATTTAGACTGATTTTACACCTCGGTAACAGACCTGTAACAAGTCCGTCACTTCGAAGGTTGTTAGAAAGGCTCTAAGGCTTGCTCAAGAAGTCCACTTTGGCGGAGAGCTCCGGGGTTAGAAATGAGTCGGGGGCTTTTACTTGGACTTTGATTTGGAGTGTTCCCTTTTGCCGACTCGCTTCCGGAGCTTTCTCAGCGACGTAACCCTCATAGGTTTTATCGGGGTAGGCTTCAGGTGAGATTCGGCATTTTTGCCCGAGGTAAACCTTTGCGACATCTGCCTCGTTGAGATCGATCTCAACCTGTAAATCCTTGGGGTCGGCAAGTGCAATCAACGCCGTGCTGGGACCTCGGGTTCCTCCGAAGCTTTGAGGCGTTACTAATTCGTTGGGATCCACCAATTTTTCTAAAATCACGCCGTTAATAGGTGAGCGAATGATCGTCCAATCGATGTAGGTTTTGATGAGGGAAAGTTGGCCTTGCGTTTCCTTCACTTGGGCTTCTGCCGCTTGGACATTAAACCGACATTCGTCGAGCAATTGTTGGGTTTCCACTTTTGCAGTCACTAGTTTTTCGGCGCGTGCGTAGTTCACTTGCGCACGTTCGAGGTTGGACTTTGTAGCTTCGAGGCGTCCCATGGTTTCGGTTTCCCGAGCTCGGTATTCCGTGTCGTCCAAGAGAACCACCACCTGCTGATTAGTAACGGCATCGCCTTTTTTGACCCCGATCCATTTGACAACTCCCATGAAGCGAGGGCTGAGCTCGATCCGTTCACGGTTCACGATATAGCCGCTCACAGTCAGGACGGAATCTTTCGTGAGAGGTGGGGTTGCCACAGCACGTTGGGGGGCGGTGGAGTTCGTTGCGGATGGAGATGATGCAGTGGGAACTGAATTGGTTGCTTTTTTGGTGCCCACGATTCGTTCTGCATCACTGGCTCTAGGGATGGCGAGGTAGAGACTGACCGCACCTATTAGAGCAATACCAAATAGAATAATCCCGAGGGGTAACCGAGGACGTTCGCGCACCGAATCATCAATCTTTAACGAGTCGAGTTTAGAACTCTTCATAGTGACTTAAGGGAGGCGATCACTGGGAGGCGGGAGGCACGAATGGCCGGCATTAAACTCCCAATTAATCCAACGGTGACGGCGAAAACCAAACCTTTAAAAATTAAATGAGGAGTGATGTTGAAATCAAATACAACCTCACTGAAGGTTTGAAAATTGAGGGTTCCGGTGGAGAAATGGTTGATGGGTAACGAAAGTAAGCAGCCGATAATACCACCAAGAAAAGCGAGTATTGCCCCTTCGAGAAGGAACCCGATGAGGATTGCGCGACGCCTGAAACCAAGCACTCGCAACGTCCCTACCTCACGAGTCCGCGAACCGACGCTTGCATACATCGTGTTCATCGCTGCGAAAATCGCGCCGATAGACATTGCAGTCGCCAAAAAGTTTCCGAGGAAGCGGATCGGAGTCGCTGTCGCAGTCTGGGAACTATAATACTTGGTTTCGGGAAGCACGGATAGCGAGAGGCGTTTATCCGATTCGACACGATTCGTCACGGAGCCCCACAGGGTCGGATCGGCACGCAGGAGGACGCTTGAATAATGCTCACGATCGAACAACGACCGCGCATCGTCCGAGTCCATCCATATTTCCGAATCGAATGCGCTTTTGTTCCCATCGAACCACCCCACGACTTGGAGTTGATGGGGACCTGTCTTAAAGGATTCGCCGACTCCAAGGTTTTCAAATCGCTCGGCTAGTTTCTGGCTTACAACTACCTCTCGGCGACCGCCTTCAAACATTCGCCCTTGGGTAAGCCCGACCTGAGGACGGAGTTGCATCCCTAGTTTTGAAACACCGCGAACCAATATGTTGGCTTCGCCCTGCCCTCCTTTTCTAGGTAGGCTGATTAAAATCAGCGTATCTGCGGAGATTAAGGGGTCTCCTTTTTCATCCTTCTCTATGTCCGGAAGGTATTGCAGGAGCTTGAACTGTTCACGAGTCACTTGGCTGCTGGTCTCCGCAGTAGAACCCTTCCGAACGAGCAACAAATTGCGGGGATCTCCTGTGTTTGCACTGGATTGTTCCAAACCCACTGCGAGGGATTGCATCATGATATAAACAGCGACCACGAGCCCGATACCAAAGATCGTGGAAAGCGTGGATCTCCAGCGGATCAGAACACTGCGGACATTGTAACGAAGCGGGAGTGCCATAATTAATCCAGTGTTTTTAACCCTTGGACGACGCTCATTCGTGCGACCGATAGGCTAGGTGCAATGCTGGCCACAATGCCGAGCAACGTCGCTACGAGACAGGCCTGAGCCATGATTCGAGGGGTGACTTCGAACAAAACTAGAAAATTCTGACTGGCGGTCGCAACGAGATCAGTGTGGTTAAATAGCCCCCAAGCCCCACCCACTCCCAACACGGCACCCGCTGCTGCGAGTCCAAAACTTTCTGCCAGAATAAACGCAAATAGCTCCCTCCGTTGGAAGCCAATAGCCTTCAGAATCGCCAATTCACGAAACCTCTCCCGAACAGCCATGCTCATGGTGCTCGCACTCACCAATACCAAGGTAAACACCACAACGGAACAAATAGAAAAAACGAGCATTTTGATGTTTCCCCACATCGAGATGAAGCTGAGCTGAAAAGCTCGCTCGGTCTCAGCACGCACCGCAGCTGTCGTATTGGCGAACGCCGCGTTGATGGCTTGAACCGCTGGCCCTACATCCTCCAATGTGGCAGCTTTTACCCACCATGTGCCTACCTCGCCTGTATTGTTGGGCATTTCATCCAGTTGGCGGTGGTGGAAGAAAAGGTTTCGGTCGTCGATACCGTCGGCATAAATCCCAACGAGCTTAAGATTCAAATCTATCGGCCAGAAAGTACCTTGAATCTTCATCAATTCTCCGATCTTCAGACCGTATTTTTCGGCTGTCTTGATTCCGACAATGCAAGAAGTTGGATCGGCCACAAAGGCCTCGAATTGTTCCGCAGGCATCTTCGCTTCGCCAAAAATGGTTTGTAGGAGTTTGGGTTCGATGGCGAATTGGCCGAACATCACTTCTTCATCGCGGAATTTGCCTCCGAACCATGTAAAAGGGGTTACCGCAGCAACGCCCGGGATTTTTTCGATGATCGTCCGTTGCCGGCGTGGAAGGAGGTTCCCCAATGAAATCTTGTTCCGAACCACGATGCGGGCGGCACTGTCCTGATCGCTCGGAGGTTGGGTGAGCTCTCGCAGGCCCACCAAAAGCGTCACTAGGAGGAAAAGACTCACCGCAACGCTCAAAATCGAAAGTAACGCACGACGTTTGTTCCGCACCGCATTCCGCAGGATGAATCCTCCGATAGTCATGACTGGGCTTTAGGGAGCGAGTTCCCCTTTTTCTAGGTGAACGTTTCTTGATCCGAAAGCAGCGGCTTTGGGATCGTGAGTCACCATGATGACGGTTTTTCCCGCATCACTACAAAGGGATCGCAAAATGTCGAGCACCTCATGGGCTGAGTTCGAGTCCAAGTTGCCCGTAGGTTCATCCGCAACGATCAGTTGAGGATCCGTCACTAAAGCGCGAGCAATCGCAACCCGTTGCTCCTGTCCTCCCGAAAGTTGACGTGGCAAATGGCTCGTACGATCCGCTAACCCCACCAGTTCGAGAGCTGTCAGCACCTGTTTCTTTCGCTGCTTCGACGTCAATCGGGTGAGAAGCAACGGCAATTCGACGTTCTCAAACGCAGTGAGCACCGGCAGCAGGTTAAACGTTTGAAACACGAATCCTACATTCTGGTTCCGCCAATCGGCCAACTGCGATTCGCTTAGTCCCGTGACTTCGACGCCTTGGACGACACAATGGCCGGTCGTAGGGCGATCTACCCCTGCGATAATATGCAACAACGTGGATTTCCCAGATCCTGAGGGCCCCATCAGCGTCAAAAATTCGCGGCGGGCGATGTCGAGGGAGATACGATTCAGTGCCGTGACATTGATTTCCCCCTGCTGATAGATCTTGGATAATTCCTTAATCCGCACCACGGGTGGCTCACTAGAATCCGCAGAATTCACTGGCACGGATGGATCGTTCGGTCGCATGTAACAACGATACGAGCCGATTGGAGGTGGGCAAGCTGTTTTTGAACCTACGCCTTAAGCCACCCTCAGCTCAAACGTGGGTGCGGACTGAGTAATCTTGTGGAAAAGTTCACAGGCTTGGCGTGCTTTGCATTCAGACGTAATCCCGTGCAGTGCAATCCAGTGAGTTGATGTAGAATCCCCAAGTTGCACAGGAACGTAGTAAACGCCTTGGTGAGACTGCGGCAGTCCCTTGGCCTCTCCTGACAAGGCGTCTGAATACGAAATTGAACTCGGTTGACTCATGGCGTTGCTTGTATAAAGCAATAACCACGCCAGACTCGGCCGAATTCCGTTTTATTTGAATTATTTACTCCCGACCTGCCGCCGCGATGAAGGGCTGCAATTCACCCATCAATTTAGCAAACCCTTCCAGAGTCAATTGCTGGGCTCCATCACTGAGTGCTTCTGCCGGGTTTGGGTGCACCTCAATGAGCAGCGCATCCGCTCCCATTGCGAGGGCCCCTTTGCACATCGCCGCCACTAGATCAGCTCGACCAGCTCCTTGGCTCGGATCAATTACGATCGGGCAATGTGATTCCTTTTTGATAATCGGAATCGTGGATAGATCGAGAGTATTACGAGTGTAAGTTTCAAAAGTCCGAATTCCCCGTTCGCAGAACATCAAGTTCGGGTTCTCGTTCGCAAGGATATATTCGCCGGCGAGGAGCCATTCTTCGATTTTCATCGAAAGCCCCCGCTTCAACAACACTGGCCGACCAGTTTTGGCGGCCGCGATGAGGAGTTGAAAATTCTGGGCATTGCGCGCTCCGATTTGGAGAATATCCGAATACTCAGCAACCATCTCGGCCTGTTGTTCAGACAACAACTCCGTGATGATACCAAGACCTGTCTCCTTCCGGGCTTTGGCCAAAAGTTTCAAGCCTTTTTCACCGAGCCCCTGAAACTCGTAGGGGGAGGTGCGAGGTTTGAACGCACCACCACGTAGAATCGTTGCCCCTGCGGCTTTAACCGCATGAGCTGTTGTCATCAGCTGTTTCTCGCTCTCCACCGAGCAAGGTCCTGCCATGATTTGGACTTTTTTTCCGCCGATCTCGTGCCCTTGAACGGTGATGCGAGAATTGCTTTTATGAGCCTCACGGCTGACGAGTTTATAACGTTTTTGAACCGGCATGACGGTTTCGACTTGGCTAAAGGTTGTCAGTGTTTCCAACGTATGATTTTTGCGCTCGTCGCCGATCGCGCCCACGACCGTGCGTTCGACCCCCCGCATGACATGCGGTTTGTAGCCCAATTTCTTGATCTCTTTTAACACGGCGGCTTCATCTTTTTTCGAGATGTTTGGTTTTAGGACAACGATCATAGGATTATTGAGGTGCTCGCGCGGTTGATCATAAAAAAACCGCAGGCGAGACAACCTGCGGTTCGGGTTAAATTTTTGTTTTAGCAGAGCCCGAGACGCAGAGGGAGAGGATTCCAGTAATCCCCCCCAGCGAAACAACGACTAAATCGAGC
>SXQI01000208.1 GCA_005793025.1 Verrucomicrobiales bacterium | reverse complement strand
GGCATAATACCCCCTGCATCAGCAATAACCATCAGATCCTCAATGCTCGTGGGAAACATCGAGAACGCGCACGCAAATTCCCCCGCATCGACCCGTTTTTCAAGCTCACCAGTGCCTCGAATTCCCCCTACAAAATTAATTCGTTGGCTTGTGCGTGGATCATCGATTCCCAGTATGGGGCCGAGAACAAGTTTTTGGAGCAAGGTCACGTCTAGGCTTTCGATCGGATCCTGAATCGTAGCGAACTGCGGACGAAAACGCAACGTGTGCCATTGTGTTCCACAGTAGAATCCCTGCTCATGCTTTCGGGTTGGGGAGGCTTCTCCCGGTGACGTAATTGTAAAAACAGAATCCAGCTTCTGAAGTAATTCGGATTGAGTCAGTCCGTTCAAATCTTTCAACACCCGATTGTAGGGCAGGATTTGCATCTGATTATGGGGAAAGATCACCGCCAAAAAGCGGCTACTTTCACCCGCTCCTTGACGACTCTGGAAAACGCGGGCCGCTGCCGCACTTCGATGATGGCCGTCGGCAATGTAGAGACAGGGGATCCGTGCGAATTCAGACTCGATCAGCTCAAGAGTTGTCTCGGAGCGGATTACCCACGCGGTGTGTTGGACGCCGTCTTTTGCGATGAAATTAACATCAGGAGCTGTGTTTGCTACTTCCGAGAAGGTGGCATCCAATGTCGGGTTGGCACGATAAGTCAGGAACACTGGACCTGTTTGAGAGTCGAGCACCTCCACATGGCGAACGCGATCATCCTCTTTGTCAGGTCGGGTGAACTCGTGTTTTTTGATGACATTAGCGAGGTAGTCTTGGCAGGAGGCCGCAGCCACTAGGCCCACTTGGCTATGCTTCCCCATAACCTGACGGTAAAGATAGAAATGGCGGCTGGGGTCCTGTGTTAACGCGCCTTGATCGATCAACTGACGAAAGTTCTCCAATCCCTTCGCATAGACCTCAGGGGAGTAGGTATCAGTGCCGGGAGCGAGGTCAATTTCGGGTTTGCTCACGTGGAGAAAACTGAGGGGATTGCCCGCAGCTATCACCCGGGCTTCATCCGAGGACATGACATCGTAGGGTAGTTCGCAGATGCGAGCAGCAAGGTGCGGTTGCGGGCGTAAGGCGGCAAATGGTTTGATTGTGGCCATAAAACAGGCACGCAGAATAGGCCTAGGAACCGTAGACGCCAATCGGAAATTCTTAAGCCAATGGTTTCACAGAGACCGTGAGGAAGTTTTCAGAGAGGGGCAACGACTGTATTAGAAGCCGTCAGTTGTGCTGGAGCTGTCTGTGGCTTGATTCCGTTCGGCATCGGTGGGAACTGAAGGCTCGGCGGCATCGGTGGCATTGGCGGCAAATTCTTGACGAGGTTCCGCCAAGTCGTGCGATCCTGTTGACTCATCGTTTGCCATCGCTCAGCATTTTTAAAGAACTGCCGACGCTCTGTTTCGTTCAGGATCGCGAATTTGCCGAAGGAATCGATGCATGCCTGACGCTGCGCCACGGGAAGGTTCCAGAAGGCTTGGAGCGTGACTTCCATTTGTTGGCGTTCAGGTTCTGTGAGGGCACCCAGTCCTTTCTGTTGTTCGCTGGGTGGCAGGTCAAAATAATGGTGGATACGAGTCGATAATCGTTGGCGTTCATCCGTGGACATCTGTTTCCAGAGTTCGATCCGGGCTTGGATTCGTTGCTGATCTTCCGCTGTGAACGTCTGTAACCATGCTCTTTGCGCTTCTGTGCCGGCCTGCGCGAGGCCAACAAACGATGTCACCACCATTTCGGATTCCATCACTTCTTTTTGCACCTCCGGCGTTAACTGATCCCATTGGTTCAAACGACTTTCGAGCAACTGTCGCCATGAGGCGGGTGTGTTGGCGAGGCTGGCATCGCGTCTGGCAGGTGGGAGGTTCATTAAGCTCTTGGTCAACCAATGAAATTCAACCAGTTGCATCCGTTGCTCGCGCTCCGCTAATGGCAATGCAGAGTATTCACGAAGTTTTGCTCGTAGGATCACCCTTTGTTTTTCGCTCTTGCTTGCCAACACCACCTCACGCTCAGAGGGGGTCAATTCCAACCAGACCCGGAATTGGGCCATGGGAGAATTGCTGAGATTCAGCGAGGGCATCGGAGGCAGTCCCGAGGTTCCACTGCCCGACTGGGCCTGTCCCCACACGCTGGTTAACGAACTGATGAGGATGAAAACCAGCCAATGCATGGTGAATGATTTATTGCAACACAGCCAATAGTGTTAAATCCGGTTCAGAGTTGGGAACCCCAAGCTGGCGAATGGCTTCAAAATCTTCCAACAATTCGAACCGAGGGGCTGCGGGGATATCAGCGGTGGGTCGGAGTGCTGTGGCGATTCCTGATACAAGTTGCAGGCTGGTCACCGTTTCCTTTTGTTGAAGTTGCGATTCACGGCGATACACAAAAAAAACGACCATTCCAACGGTTGCAGTTGCTGCGATGGGTCTTAACCAACTCTTTCGGACCGCACCGATCCAGCGAACGACTCTCGAAAGTTCAAGCGGACGTTGTTCACGGCGAACAGCTTGCAACACTTGTTGAGTGAAATTGGAGGATAATGGGACGGTGGGTAACTCAGCCAAAAGCCGATTGATTTCGTGTTCTTCTGACCAACGGGCGTAATTGTCCGGACTCTCTTGGAGCCAAGCTTCCAGTTGCGCTCGTTCCGAGGCTGAAAGCCCGGAACGCAGCGATTTCAGCGACCATTCATTGAGCTGTTCTCCGTTCATTCTGTCCCTAGGTTAAAAACCGGAAGCTTAAAAAAGTTTCTAAGTCACGATTCATGGCCAATTTCCCGTTTTTAAATAAGGTTTAAGTTTCTCCTTCAGCGTCTCTCTAGCACGGTGGATTAGGGATTTGGTGGCGGATAAAGAGCAATCGAGCACCTCGGCAATCGCTTCGTAAGACATCTCTTCATCCTTAAATAGCAGCAGAGCGGTTCTCTGGTTTTCTGGCAATGCATCAACTACCTCCTGCACCTTGGAATGCAACTCAGTTTGTAGAACAGCATCGGGAGGTGTAGTTTGTCGGGAATCGGAGAATTGCCGTCCCGGTTGGTCCTCTTTGTCCGCCGTCGCTGCATCAAGCGAATCTGCAGGGTGTCGGTTCCTTCTACGGATTTCGTTCAAACACAAATTGCGGGCGATCGTAAAAAGCCAGGTGGAGAATTTGGCCTCTATTCGATACCGATCAGCCGACTTCCAAACTTGAACGAACACGACCTGAGTGAGGTCTTCCGCTTCCGTCGCATCAGGCAAAGTCCTGAAGATTAGGTTAGCCACCCTTTGCTTGTATTTATCGACCAATTCGGCGAATGCCCCCGTGTCACCCTGCTTGACGCGAGTCATCAGGGCGGCATCAGGATCTTCGACACCAGCCATTACGGCCAATCTAACACCAACGATCGGAATAGTTGCGAGGTTTATACTACCGACTGCAAACAAACCCCGTTTTTTGAGAGGAAATTGTGCTGGTATTCAGAACCATAAAACGACTAGCGTTCAGATAACCCGTCATGACAAAACTCAACCCG
>SXQI01000207.1 GCA_005793025.1 Verrucomicrobiales bacterium | reverse complement strand
TAACACCAACGATCGGAATAGTTGCGAGGTTTATACTACCGACTGCAAACAAACCCCGTTTTTTGAGAGGAAATTGTGCTGGTATTCAGAACCATAAAACGACTAGCGTTCAGATAACCCGTCATGACAAAACTCAACCCGTCCAAGTGTTGGCGAGGGGAAAAAGGGTTTACGCTGATCGAACTGCTGGTGGTAATCGCAATCATCGCGATTCTAGCATCGATGTTGCTGCCCGCCTTAACTAAGGCTAAATCCAAAGCACAGCAGATTTACTGCCTCAACGGAGTGAGGCAACTCATTCAGGCCACCCACATGTATTCTAACGATAATCAGGATTATTTTCCACCCATCCAAGCAGCGATGGGATCGTATGAAACAAGTTGGCGTTCGTATCTTTATCGGTATGTCGGCAATAACCCGAATATGTACGATTGCCCCGTGGAAAAAAAAGAGGTGTATGCTCTCGGAAAACTGACGACGAGTCCTTCGGGTCCGCCAGCGTTACAGGTTCGCGGGAAACCGGTGGAATTCGAGATCGATTTGCCGAGCGGGATCGGGGCAGTGAATGTTCATTGGCTGCGGGGTGGAGCACCGCCGCCATTCGGTCGTCCGGCCCCACTCTACGAGGGGAACATGTGCCGATGGGCTGTTGTCGAGGCACCCTCCAAATTAATTTTGTTCGGCGATGGGAATAGCGATATTTACGCAGCTTGGCCTCATGACCGTTGGTGGATTTGGAAGGAAGTAGGCGACGCGAACTCGGCTGGTTTTAATCGGGTAGCTCAAGGGGATCGCGGTGCGGTGCGACATTCTCGTCGATCAAACTACGGATTCGCTGATGGTAGTGCTGGAATTTGGAACGCGGCGTTGATCCCCTGCAATACGGTACAGTGTTTTTGGTCAGCCAAGGCAGATCCGCATTGACCATGAACCGTCGCGCAAAAACACAATTGTGGTCGGCCTCTGCACTGTTCTTGGTCGCTGGCATTTTCTTTTATAACTCTTGGAGACAGGGGCGAGGCGAGGCGAAGGCGTATTTTTACGACCTGAGTAAAGCGCAGTTATTCGTTGCTGATGCTAGCATGATTCCTCCGATTCGCGGGATTGATGGGGCGGATGAGGATGGAGTGAAGGCTGTGGTGATAGAGGACAAGCCAGGGGATAAAAAGGGGCGGCGGATCGCCTATCTGGAACGTTATTCTCCCGAGCTGAAGAAAGATATGGAAGAGGCTCGATCAAAAAACTCTGCACCAATGATCGGTCGTGCTGGGGCGCAGGCCTTGCGGTTTGTCCGACGTGAGAAGGAGAAGGATTGGTTTCCGATGATTTCGCAAGAGGGGCAGAAAATCGTTTCCGATTGGACGACCCCGGGTCCAGATGGCCTTTCGCCGGTAGTTTGTACTCCCTGAAACTTCCGGATAAAGAGATCACCTATCGCCGTGCCTCCGTTTTTTTTGTGCCGCGCTTCTGCGCATTCTTGCACTCGGCATTCTTTTCTCTAATTTGTCTCCTGAATGTTATCGTTCGCTGAAAAAATTGAGGCAGATGCTGTAAGGCGGTTAACGCTGCCGGAAAATCGGCAACCAAAACAAGAACTGGCTCGATACAAGCATTTCCTAAAACTCGAAAGTCACCGCATCGCCATGTTGCATAAGGCGGGCCTAGGAGGCTTAGAAGTCGCGCGAGCCCGTTCCGTGGTGATGGATGTGTTAATCCGGTATATTTTGGCTGCAGTGGAAGCCAATTTGTTGGCAACTCGATTTGCTGTGCCCCGGTTCGCAGTGGTGGCAATCGGAGGCTATGGACGCGGAGAACTCAATCCCTTCAGCGATATCGATATCATGTTTTTACATGAGCCGGATCAAGTGACTTGTGGTAAAGCTCACCCATCGCTTTCAGCCCTCACTGATGGTCTTCTTTACACGTTGTGGGATATCGGTTTGAAGGTAGGTCATTCCGTGCGGAGCGTGGAGGATGCGGTCGTGGCAGCAAACAGCGACATGCAATCCAAGACGTCCCTGATCGAGTCTCGTTTGGTGGCGGGTGAACCGACGATGCTCGTGAGGCTCCAATCATTACTCGTCGTCAAATGTGTGCGAGGTCAGGAAAAAACTTACATCAAATCCCGGTTGGAGGATCAAGCCACGCGACGAGCAAAATTTGGCAACTCTGCCTCGATGCAGGAACCGAATATTAAGAACGGCTGCGGAGGATTGCGGGATTATCAGAATTTACTCTGGATGACTTTTTTTAAGTATCGAGTAAAAACGCTTGAAGACTTGGAGCCGCACAAGTTGGTTTCAGAGACGGAACGTAAGCAACTTCATGCTGCGTATGATTACCTCATGCGGGTTCGGAACGAGCTGCACTATACCACAAAACGGGCAGTAGATGTCTTAGGCAAGAATCTGCAACCTACCGTGGCCAATAATCTAGGATACACCGATCGCTCACCGAGTCTGCGCATCGAGCGTTTCATGCGCGATTTGTTTCGGCACATGCGCAATATCTACCTCATTACACGAACGCTCGAACAACGATTAGCGTTACCGACTGGGGGAGGTCGATCGTTGGCGGATCTCTTCCGCAAAGGCAAACAAAGGGCAACCCAACGATTGGTGGATGGGTTCACGATTGTTGATGGACAAATCTGTGAAGGTCCGCGCAGTTTCAAGGAGCAGCCTAGGCGGTTGATGAGGGTCTTCCTGCACGCACAGCAGCGCGGAGTGACATTGCATCCCGATCTGGCACAAGCCATCCGGAATCAACTCCCCTTGATCGATAGGGATTTTTGCCGAGATCCCCATGTTTCTGAAACTTTTCTTCAAATCCTCAGCCAACGAGGCAACGTGGCCCCAGTGCTACGGACAATGCATGAGGTTGGTTTCCTTGGTAAATATATTCCCGAGTTCGGAAAACTCACATGCATGGTGCAACACGAGTTTTACCACCAGTACACGGTGGATGAACACACCCTCGTGTGCCTTGAGAAACTCGATAATATCTGGGGTGCTACCGAAGCCCCGCTGAATCTTTATACTCCGATGTTCCTTAACCTAGAGCATCCGGCGATTCTCTATCTAGCCTTGTTGCTGCATGACGCTGGAAAAGGCTACAACTCAGGAGATCATAGCGAAGTCGGAGGTAAAATCGCCCGTGGCGTTGCTCGACGTTTTGGTTTGGATGGAACGACCACCCATTCGTTACGGCTGATCATCGAAAACCATCTGTTAATGGTTCAAATCTCGCAGCGTCGTGATTTGGATGATCCCGGGGTGATTCGAAACTTCGCCAACGTGGTTCAAACGCCTCAAAACTTGGTCATGCTCACGCTGCACACGTTGGCAGATTCTTTGGGCACGAGTGATCAGCTTTGGAATGGCTTCAAGGATTCGCTATTGCGATCGTTGATGAGCAAAACGGCGGCTCTTTTTTCGGGAGGTGAGGACTTCATTCGAGCGGAACAAAAACAAACAGAACTTTTGAAGGAAGAGGTGCGGGCGATGCTACCGAGCACCCTGAGTTCAGAAGAGATCGATGCGCATTTCGCGGAACTGCCCCCACGGTATTTTGCGATTCATTCCGCG
>SXQI01000206.1 GCA_005793025.1 Verrucomicrobiales bacterium | reverse complement strand
TCGCGGTTTTTCTCAAGGATATGATTCTTGCCTTTGATAGAGTTGTGATAGGATGGTGGTGTTTAGCCTAAAGAGGCGACAACCGCCCGAACCTGTTTGTTTGCAAAATCCAAGATCTGATAGCGACCCTGCGGCCCTGATTAATTGATATGTCACAAGAATTAGCATACGTCATCGTTACTCCCTACTCCCTGCATAAATCACGCACCGGGGGAATCCTAGCTCGGCTCATCACTCGCACTGGCCTAGATCTCGTCGGGGCCCGAATGTTCGCTCCGAGCCAACAGCTCGTGAAGGAATACTCAGAAGCCATTGTCTCTGCGAATGATCCTCAGGATCGTCATATTCAAGAACTGATCCGGGATTACATTCTTCAGAACCTCTCCCCCGACCCAAAAACAGGCAGCCGTCGGCGCGTGATGATGCTGTTGTTTAAAGGAGAAGATGCAGTGAGAAAAATTCGCGGCGTCGTGGGAAACATCAGCGCGGATCGAAACGGAGGAGAGACCATTCGCGATACCTACGGTGATCTGATCTTGGATGAATCTGAAAACGTTCGCTATTTCGAACCAGCGGTGCTAGCTGCTCCAAATGCAGAGGAAGCTGAAGCGAAAGCGAAGTTATGGGCGAGCTATTCCGATCAAGACGGTGGCGTTCTCGATAATGTCATTGCCTATGCTGGTTCTGAACCTGTTCAACGAACCTTAGTGCTCATTAAACCCGATAATTTCCGGTTTCCCACAGGGCGCCCTGGAAACGTCATCGACTTTTTCTCTCGCACCGGACTCTACATCGTGGGGATTAAAGTCCACAGAATGAGCGTGGCTCAAGCGGTCGAATTCTACGGACCCGTTAAGGAAATTCTGCGGACGAAACTGGTTGATGTCGTCGGCGGCAAAGCAAAATCCGCTTTGGAGAAGGAACTCGGTTTCTCGTTGCCTGCTGCGGAAGTTAAGCAATTAGGCCAACTCCTCTGCCCTCTTTATGGAGATGACCAATTCGATAACATCATTCGTTTCATGTCCGGAAGGACGGCTCGCGAGTGTGACGATACATTGATGAAGCAACCCGGGACGGAGAAATGCATCGCGCTAGTTTATGAAGGACCAGAGGCAGTGCGAAAAATCCGTGACGTCCTCGGGCCAACAGATCCCTCCAAGGCCCCTCCGGGTTCGATTCGACGTGAATTTGGTCAAACCATTATGGTTAACGCCGCACACGCAAGCGACGCTCCAGAAGCGGCAGTGCGAGAGATTGGCATCGTAAACGTTGCTGAGAATAACTTCCGAAAAATCGTGGAAGAATTCTACTCAAAGGCCTGACCTTTCCTGCGTCCTTCTTTTTTCCAAACGATCAGATCCCTCCGTGCACACGGAGGGATCTCATTTTACCGGACGCGTTGTGGTCACGGAAACATAACGAGCCTCAGGAATGATGAACTTCTTAACCTGCACCGTGACGCGCAAGGGGCGGTGATCTTGCAAAAGTTTGATCGCAATATCCGCAGCGAGCTTTTCAATCAATTTCCACTCGCGATCCACCCCGAAACTCAATAACTGTTGGGTCACATCGTAGTAATTAATTGTTTGCGTTAAATCATCGGATTCTGCGGCACTCGTAAAGTCCAACTCCAGCTCCACCGTCAGCAAAAGTTTCTGAGTTTGTGACCGTTCCTCCTTTGGAACCCCTACCCGATAGTGCACTTCTAAATCCTGAATCCGGATGCTGTCCATATTAACTCGGGTTCCGAATAACAGCTTCAAGAAGCAGTCGGGTGGGTTGGTTTATGGGCAGGCTGAGGGCTTCGGATACTCCAACCCATCGAGAAGTTTGCGCTTCGTGGTT
This sequence comes from Verrucomicrobiales bacterium, assembly GCA_005793025.1. Lineage (GTDB taxonomy): Bacteria > Verrucomicrobiota > Verrucomicrobiia > Limisphaerales > SXQI01 > SXQI01. The sequence goes on along the minus strand of SXQI01000206.1, from coordinate 9,077 downwards.
AAGGGTTACCTCGGAAGATCCATCCACCTCACAAGTGTAATTGAGCAAAATGAAATGTGCTTCTCGATGGAACTCTTTGGATTTAACACAATCCTGAACGAGCACAAATCTGATCCCTTTAACTTTAAGATTTGTCTCCTCAAATATCTCCCGGATCAGTGCGTCGATTGAAGGTTCCCCATATTCCACCTTTCCACCAGGAATCCCCCAAAGATTCGACCATTTATGCGTCTGAATCATCAACACCTGCTTTGAGCCATTGAATATAAGTCCACCAACCGTGGTGATGGGGCGGTTATTATCAGGTTTGGAATTGCGCTCAGGAATCGGGGTGATAACCCAGTTTCGGGCATCGAGCACACTGATGAGCTCACGAAGGTTATGGCAGAGGAGGTCAGGTGCAGAATCGTGCAATTGAGGGAGCGAGTTGTAACCCGTGAGTAGGCCACAGGAATAAACTCCCCCTACCTTGGCAGTTTCGATGTCGTGCTGCATATCCCCTATGAACAATGTTTCTTCGGGTTTTAGCTGATGCTCGATCATCAATGGGCCAATCGCCAATCGTTTATCTACAACCCCCGCATACGACCTATGAATTAAGTCATCAAAACCAGCGGCCTTTGCTTGAGCGACGTATGCATCCGGAAGAACGGAGCTAAGGACGAAAGTTTTTATACTCCTCGATTTGCAGACAAGTAGAAACTCCAGCGCATAAGGTAACGCGGCGACGGAATGTTTTGCCTTGTTAAATTCTTCTCGAAACCACTTCTCCAATTGTGCAGGGGAAAAGCCTGGGAGGAATCGGTCGTAAAAATCTTTGAATGGAAGGCTGAATTCAGCGCGAAATCTTTCGAGTGTGATCTCGGGAATTCCAGCCGAACGAAATACATGGTTTGTGGCCTGCCAGACCGCTGGCAGGTCATCGACCAAAGTTCCAGACCAGTCGAAGATAATGTTTCGAATCATGGTGCTGAAGGTGCCGGCATTAGCCGAGCTTAACTCACGGCAAATCCGTTGATCCCATCAGGTAGGTATCTACCTCCCGTGCGACACCACGCCCTTCGTTGAATGCCCAAACGACGAGGCTTTGCCCTCGGCGAGCGTCACCTGCAGCGAACACTCCTTTGACAGAAGTGGTGTATTTTTCGTGTTCTGCCTTGGCATTTGTGCGGGCGTCGCGTTCCACCCCAAGTTGTTCGAGGAGGGGTTGTTCAGGTCCCAGAAACCCCATCGCCAAAAGGACGAGTTGCGCGGGAAGAATTTTTTCTGATCCTTCTATCTCCTTGGGGATGAATCGCCCTTGAGAATCTTTCTGCCACTCAATTCTCACAACATGCACCGCCTTAACTTGACCGTTCTCATCGCCCACCAGTTTTTTAACTGTCGTGAGATAAACACGCGGATCAGCTCCGAACTTGGCTGCAGCTTCTTCTTGGCCGTAATCCATTTTGTAGACCTTGGGCCATTCCGGCCATGGATTATCTGAAGCCCGTTGGTCGGGAGGTTTGGGCAAAATCTCCACCTGGATTAAGCTCTTACAGCCATGGCGCATGGAAGTCCCCACGCAATCAGTCCCTGTGTCACCACCCCCAATCACGATGACATCCTTATCCTTCGCGGAGATGAAATTCGCTCCCGGTTTGTTGTCCAGCAGGGCTTTGGTGTTATGGTGAAGAAACTCCATCGCGAAATGAACCCCTCCAAGCTGACGTCCCTCGACCGGTAAATCGCGCGGTTTTGTTGCCCCGGTACAAATCACGGTGGCATCGAAGTCACTCAACAACGATTGAGCAGGTAAATCCTTCCCAACTTCGGTTCCGGTGACAAAACTGACCCCTTCTTGAGTCATTTGCTCGATACGTCGATTGACGAGGGCTTTATCCAGTTTCATGTTTGGAATGCCATACATGAGAAGGCCCCCTAGCCGATCTGCTCGCTCGTAAACCGTGACAAGATGCCCGGCTTTATTCAATTGAGCCGCTGCCGAAAGTCCGGCTGGTCCAGAACCAATCACCGCAACTTTTTTACCCGTACGCTTGCTAGGAGGTTCCGGCTTGACCCATCCCTCATCCCAGCCTTTATCGATGATCGTGCACTCGATATTTTTAATCGTAACCGGCGGATTATTGATCCCTAGAACACAAGATCCCTCGCAGGGAGCAGGACAAACTCTCCCAGTAAATTCCGGAAAATTGTTGGTTTTGTGAAGGCGGTTCAGCGCCTCATGCCACAACCCACGATAAATCAGGTCATTCCACTCTGGAATGAGGTTGTTGATTGGGCAACCCGAAGCCATGCCGCTGATCAAGGATCCGTTATGACAAAAAGGCACCCCGCAATCCATGCACCTCGCTGCTTGTTGTTTGAGGCTCTTCTCCTCCATGTGGAGATGAAACTCATTGTAATCATTGATGCGTGCTAACGCGGAGCGATCGAGTGGCAACTCGCGCAAGTATTCGATGAAACCAGTAGGTTTACCCATTTTATGACTGTGCTAAATTGTTCTTTTTTTGTTTCTATGCCAACGGCTGGTGGGCCTCGGGAGGTTTAACCACCACCTACTCGGGCTGCATCCCTTGAGTTCGCTTCGAACGCCGCCATAATGGCTTCTTCCCCGCTCAAACCCGAAGCCTTGACTCGGTCGAGTGCTTGTAGCACTCGCTTGTAGTCCTTAGGCATAACCTTGACGAAGCTCCCTACCGTCGATTGCCAATTCTCAAGCAACTTAGCTCCAAGTTGGCTGTGGGTGAAGTGAACATGCTGTTGGATCACCTGTCGTAGCGTCTCGATTTCTTCCGAACACTCCAGCTTTTCTAACTCCACCATCTGTTTATTGCATTTTGATGCGAAATCTTTTTCGAGATCGAGAACATAAGCGACTCCCCCCGACATCCCGGCGGCGAAGTTACGACCTGTTGCACCCAAGACGACAACGGTTCCACCCGTCATGTACTCACAACCATGATCCCCGACCGATTCAACAACAGCCTGAACTCCACTGTTCCTGACACAAAAACGCTCCCCAGCCATCCCTCTGAAGTAAGCCTCCCCGCTGGTCGCACCATAGAGGGCAACATTCCCGATAATCATGTTCTGCTCGGGAATGAAGGTGGCCGCAGCTGAAGGTCGAATGATGATCCTTCCACCTGAAAGCCCCTTGCCGACATAATCATTGGCATCGCCTTCCAGTGTTAGGGTCATGCCGCGAGGAATGAACGCTCCGAAACTTTGACCCGCCGACCCATTGAATTTGAACCGAATGGTATCGTCTGGTAACCCTTCGGCACCGTGAAGTCGGGTAACTTCGCTACCTAAGATGGTTCCAACGACGCGATTGACATTGCGAATCGGTAATTCAGCGAACACCTTCTCTTTGCGTTCCAAAGCTGGAGCTGCCAGCTTGAGAAGCGTCGTCATATCGAGGGATGATTCAAGCCCGTGATCTTGGGTCTCCGTCGCAAAACGGCCCACAGAAGCGGGCATCGGTGGAGCATAAAGGATTTTGGAACAATCTAATCCGCGAGCCTTCCAGTGATCGACTGCTTTACGTGCCTCCAAACGATCAACCCGACCCACCATCTCATTGATGCTGCGGAAACCAAGTTGTGCCATCAACTCGCGGACTTCCATCGCGATGAATTTCATGAAATTGACGGTATGAGCCGGATCACCCGTGAAATTTTTTCTGAGCACTGGATCCTGAGTCGCGACACCGACAGGACAGGTATTAAGATGGCAAACGCGCATCATAATGCAGCCGAGAGAAACGAGCGGAGCGGTTGCAAAACCAAATTCTTCTGCACCAAGTAAGGCCGCGACCACGACATCACGACCCGTTTTGAGCTGACCATCCGTTTCAACCCGAATCCGGCTACGAAGATTATTGAGCACCAAAGTTTGATGCGTTTCGGCGAGGCCGAGTTCCCATGGAATGCCGGCGTGTTTGATGCTCGTGAGAGGCGATGCTCCTGTACCGCCATCATATCCGCTAATCAGGACAACATCGGAATGCGCTTTAGCTACCCCAGCCGCCACGGTGCCGACACCTACCTCCGCCACTAACTTAACACTGATTCTAGCCCTAGGATTCGAATTCTTGAGGTCATGGATAAGTTCGGCGAGATCCTCGATCGAATAAATATCATGATGTGGGGGCGGAGAGATTAATCCTACCCCAGGTGTGGAAAGACGCACCTTTGCGATTGATGGATAGACCTTGGTACCAGGAAGTTGCCCACCTTCACCCGGTTTAGCACCCTGCGCCATCTTAATCTGGATTTCCTTCGCGCTCACCAAGTATTGGCTAGTCACCCCAAACCGACCGGAGGCCACCTGCTTAATCGCACTGTTCTTGGAATCGCCGTTGGGTTCGAGCTGATACCTCGCAGGATCCTCGCCACCTTCACCCGTGTTACTTTTCCCGCCGAGCCGATTCATCGCAATAGCGATAGTTTCGTGAGCTTCCTTGCTGATCGATCCGTAAGACATCGCTCCCGTCTTGAAACGAGCAAGAATCGACTCGATGGGTTCGACTTCTTCGATTGGGATTGGCTGGTTTTGGGTGAACTCAAGCAACCCTCGCAGCGTGCATGTTTTCTTGGTCTGATCGTTCACTAGCACCGAATACTCCTTGAAAACCTTGAAATTGGCGGTTCTAACGGCGTTTTGGAGTTTATGGACGGTTTGTGGACTAAAGAGGTGAGCCTCTCCATCCCGGCGCCATTGGTATTGGCCACCTACTTCGAGTGTGTGTCCGTTGACTTGTCGTTCTGGAAACGCATGACGGTGTCGGATCAACACCTCTTGAGCAACCACATCCAGACCAATGCCCTCAACGCGGGTAGGGGTCCATGTGAAATAGCGATCTACCAAGGTCTGTTTGAGCCCTATCGCCTCAAATATCTGGGCGCCTCGATAGCTTTGGATTGTCGAGATGCCCATTTTGGAAGTGACCTTCACCACCCCTTTGACGGCAGCTTTGACGAAGTTTTTGCAAGCATCCTTGTGTTTGATATCAGTCAGGAGCCCCTCCTTGATCATATCACCCAAAGTTTCAAACGCGAGATAGGGGTTGATCGCACCCGCTCCGTAACCGATCAACAAACTGAAATGATGAACCTCTCTCGGTTCGCCCGATTCTAGCACCAGACCAACCCGAGTTCGTGTCCCTTCGCGAATCAAATGATGGTGTAAACCGGCCACTGCAAGCAGAGAAGGAATTGGAGCATTGTTCCGATCCAAACCGCGATCTGAGAGAATCAATAGGGTAACCCCAGCCTGAATTGCCTGCGACGCCTTGGTGAAAAGATCCTCAAGTGCCTGTTCGAGGGCAGGTGCCCCTCCCGCCGAACTGAAAAGAATCGGGAGAGTGACGGATTTGAAGCCAGGTTGGTTGATCTGGCGCAACTTCGCCAGTTCTTCGTTGGTAAGGATTGGGGATTTGAGTTCGATCAGATGACAACTCTCGGCCACCGGGTTGAGTAGGTTGCCTTCCGAACCGATTGTGGTCTCAGCCGATGTCACAATCTCTTCGCGAATACAGTCGATCGGAGGGTTCGTGACCTGAGCGAACAGCTGTTTGAAATAGTTGAAGAGGGTCTGGGGCTTATCTGAGAGCACCGCCAGCGGAGTATCTGTCCCCATTGAACCGATGGCTTCCACCCCAGTTTTTGCCATTGGAACCATCAGGATACGTAGATCCTCAAACGTGTATCCGAAAGCCTGTTGCCTACAAAGCACGCTATCGTGGCTGGCCTCGGGAAGGTGTTCGCATTCGGGAACCTTATCGAGCTCGAGCATCTGCGTTTCAAGCCACTCTTGATAAGGATGTTGTGTTACGATCCCTTGCTTGATTTCTTCATCAGCAACGATTCGACCCGCCGCAGTATCGACGAGGAACATTCGCCCCGGTTGGAGTCGGCCTTTATTCAGGATCCGATCAGGGGGAATATCCAACACTCCGACTTCCGAAGCCATAATGACCAAATCATCCTTGGTGACGTAATAACGCGAAGGACGGAGCCCATTGCGATCAAGGCTCGCTCCAATTACCACGCCATCGGTGAAAGCGATAGACGCTGGCCCATCCCATGGCTCCATGAGGCAGCTATGATACTCATAAAACGCTTTCCGCTCTTGACTCATGCTCTCATGATTCGCCCAAGGTTCTGGGATCATCATCATCACCGCGTGAGGCACCGACCGTCCTGCTAACACCAAAAGTTCGAGGCAATTATCGAACATCGCCGAATCGCTGCCATCGGTCTCGATTATCGGAAGGAGCTTTTTGATATCCTCGCCGAAAAGGTCGCTCTCAAACATCGCCTCACGGGCACGCATCCAGTTGATGTTCCCACGTAGCGTGTTGATTTCACCGTTGTGAGCCACATAGCGGTAAGGATGTGCGCGTTCCCAACTCGGAAAAGTGTTGGTGCTAAACCGAGAATGGACAAGGGCTAGACCACTTTCCACATCGGGATCCGCCAGATCCGGGAAGAATTCATCCACCTGCTCCGACATGAGCATCCCCTTGTAGATGATGGTCTTAAACGACAGGCTGGGGACGTAAAACTGTTGGCCGTCCTTGAATTTTCCGCTTCGGCGAATGGTGTGGGTTGCCACTGCACGAATGACATAAAGCTTTCGTTCGAAAGCCATTGCATCCGTAATCGTCGAGCTTCGACCGATGAAAACTTGACGGACACAAGGCTCAACGGAACGGGCGGTCGAACCGAGGGTCTGATTGCGGGTTGGAACAGTTCGCCAACCCAAAAACAGCTGCCCCTCTGCCTGCACCACGTTTTCGACGGCTTTTTCGGCAGCAGCACGCGCCTCTAGGTCCGAAGGAAGGAATACCATTCCAACTCCGTATTGACCGGGAAGCGGCAGGGTAAAGCCAAGTGCGGCGCATTCACGCGCAAGGAATTTATGGGGAACTTGGAAAAGGATTCCGGCCCCGTCTCCCGTGTTTACTTCGCACCCGGTTGCACCCCGATGACGAAGGTTGACTAAAATAGTAAGTGCTTGCCGAACAATTTCGTGGGATTTAACCCCTTTTATATTGGCCACAAAGCCGACACCGCAAGCGTCGTGCTCAAATTGTGGGTCGTATAACCCCTGCTTCGGGGGTATCCCCAACCAAGTAGGTTTCTCGGTGATGTTTTTCGCGAAATCGTTCATCATTTCTTCGTCGATCAGATGTAAGACCTTAGTATCTCAAATTCAATACCTTTTTAGGTCTGATCGGGGTTTTTCTTTGTTGGAATGGGAATGTACATCCCAGAATCGATAAACCTTCACCCACGCACTTGCCCTCCGATGCCCTGCCCTCTACTCTGAGCCCAATGCGTTTGCCTGAGCAACTCTTGACCATCGCGGGACGACCGTTCCCCTCTCGATTGGTGGTAGGAACTGGAAAGTTTTCGTCTCCTGAAGCCATGCGAGCGGCTCTGGATGCCAGCGGCACGGGCATGGTGACGGTCGCTTTGCGTCGGGCCGATCTAACTGGTCGCAAAGATCCATTTGCTAACATCTTAGAGTTCATTGATCCCGCCAAGTATTTAATCCTCCCAAACACGAGCGGCGCCATGAACGCGGCCGAAGCCGTGAGGTTGGCTCGCCTCGCTGTTGCGGCTGGGCTTCCCAAATGGGTGAAGTTGGAGATCCACCCCGACCCACGCTACCTCCTGCCGGATCCAATCGAAACCTTCGAGGCGGCAAAAACCTTGGTGAACGAGGGATTTACTGTATTGCCTTACATCAATGCTGACCCCGTACTCGCAAAACGGCTCCAAGAGGTCGGTTGTGCCACGGTAATGCCATTAGGTTCGCCCATTGGATCGAATCGCGGGGTAGAAACACGCCACCAAATCCGCATCATCATCGAGCAGGCGACGGTTCCTGTAATCGTGGATGCCGGGCTAGGTGCACCGAGCCATGCCGCTGAGGCGATGGAATTGGGGGCGGATGCTGTGCTCATCAATACAGCCATTGCCGTTGCGAATGATCCCGACCGTATGGCGAAAGCTTTTGCTCAAGCAGTGGCTGCGGGCCGTGAAGCCTTTTTGGTTGGGATGCACTCGCCGCAATCTACAGCCAGTGCTACCAGCCCACTCACAGCGTTTCTAGGGTCGTAGTCGCTTGCTCCATGAACTCTTGAGAACCACGCCTTGAGGAGAATTGATCGAAATGAGCAACCCCGCTAACTCCTCAACCTCCGAGTTGTCAGAAACCATCCCTTTCGCGCGGAAAGCTCTCATTCTACTGATCCTGATCAACCTCTTTAATTACCTCGATCGACAGGTTCTTTCAGCAGTGGTTCCCTACCTCAAAGAAGGTTTATTAGCTCCCGGTACAAACCGTGGCGATTTGGTGACTCAAATACTCGATTGGTGCCAATCTCATGTGGGTTTTAAGCCAGAGAATGCATTGATCGGGATTCTTTCCATGGCCTTCATGCTGATCTACATGCTTGGGGCACCGCTTTTCGCACGCCTTGCTGACAAACATTCCCGTTGGTTGTTAGTCGGTATCGGAGTGACGTTGTGGAGCCTAGCGAGTTTTGCATCGGGTTTGGCCACGACGTTTGTTGGCCTACTCATTACCCGATGTTTCGTAGGAATCGGCGAGTCGGCCTACGGCCCGGTGGCTCCGAGTCTAATCTCAGATTTGTATCCCATTAAGAAACGGGGAGCCGTGTTGGCTTGGTTTTACATGGCAATCCCCGTAGGGAGTGCTTTGGGTTATATTCTGGGGGAAGCGGTCGCTAAATCTTCAATCGGGCCTTGGGGACATGCCACTTTCGGTTTGCCTTCGGAGAGTTGGAGATGGGCTTTTTTTGTCGTGATGCCACCCGGTCTCCTTTTGGGCGCGTGGTGCCTTTTGATGAAGGAACCGAGAATTGGACAATCAGAGGTAGTAAGCAAGACCGAGACCCAAACGGTCACATGGAAGCAATGCTCGATTCTCTTTCGGAATCGCTCCTACGTTTATTGCACATTAGGAATGGCCGCGATGACATTCGCGATTGGCGGCATCGCGTTTTGGATGCCCTATTACCTCGAAAGAGAAAGGCACAT
>SXQI01000205.1 GCA_005793025.1 Verrucomicrobiales bacterium | reverse complement strand
TATGTTACGTCCCCTCCAGTTCATCAGGATTGCGACTCTCCTCCTGAGTTTTTCTCCCATCCTTGTCTTCGCCCAACCCCAAACCGCCAACGACATCCAAACCCTTCGCGAGGAACTCAAAGAACTCCGTCGCCGAACCGAACAAATCGAGTCCAAATTGCTCCAACTTGAGCAATCCCCCACTCCGGTTGGAAAGGAAATTTCTCAGCCCTCACCAATCGTCGAAAAAGCATCCAACCTCCCGACTAGAGCAAACGATCCGATTATTCAGCCAAAACGAGACCAAAGGCTGTTCAACCTCTCATTAGACGGTCTCATCGCAGCAGGAGGATCCACCGCCGAGGATCTCGACCGCCTCCAACTCGGTGGCCACGATCCCATTCAAAATGGGTTCACCCTTCAAAGCTTGGAAGCGACACTCGATGGCGCAGTCGATCCCTACTTCCGAGCCCAAGCCAACATCGCCCTCCAACTCGACTCTCACAGCGAAACCTCGCTCGAGGTGGAGGAGGCATGGTTGGAAAGCTCCTACCTCCCCGGAAACTTCCAACTCCGCCTTGGTCAGATTATGACGGATTTTGGACGCATCAACCCTACCCACCCGCATTCGTGGGCGTTCGTCGATTCACCTTTGGTAAACGCCAGATTCTTTGGACCAGACGGCCTTCGAAACCCCGGTGCCCGTCTCTCATGGCTCACGCCAACCCCTTTTTATTCGGAGATCTTCCTTTCGATCCAAAATAGCAGCGGCGAAACCATGCAAAGCTTCGGATTCGATCACGAAGGCCAGACCTACCTTGGACGCTCACAAATCGAACGCCCCACAAGTCGGTTGAGTGATCTCCTCATCACTCCTCGATACGTTTTCTCTTATGATTTAACCCCCTCGCAGACTTTGCTTGCTGGATTGTCGGCCGCACTCGGCCCCAACGCCTCCGGAATGGATGAACGCACGGAAATCTACGGCCTCGATCTTTTCTGGAAATGGAAACCCACCACTCATTCAGGTGGTTTCCCGTTCGTCTCATGGCAAACCGAGGCGATGGTCCGCCACTACTCCGCAGCTTCAGGAGAAATTGATATCGCAGGAACCCCGACCCTCCTCAACCGTGAACGCATCGAGGATCATGGTGCTTATTCTCAAATCTCTTGGGGGTTCCACAAAGGATGGGTTGCCGCATTACGTGGGGATTACATCTCATCCGCTCAGTCAGCTGGTTACGAACAACTCCTCGGTCCAGATCCCGACCTAATCTCGCGATGGCGATTTTCCCCCAATTTGACATGGTTCCCCACAGAGTTTTCAAAAATCCGATTGCAGTACAATCTGGACCACCGCGAAACCATCGGAGCGGATCATTCCATCTGGCTACAGTTTGAATTCCTCCTAGGTGCCCACGGAGCCCACAAATTCTGACCATGCCACCCCTGACCCTTTCAACTTTTCTAGGGCCCTGTCGAGGTTGGCTTTTAGTTCTCTCGCTGAGTTTCCTCACACCCAATGCCGAAGCCAAACTAAACGTCGTCGTCACCCTCCCCGATATTGCCGCCGTCGCACAACAAGTCGGGGGTGACCTAGTGCAATTGACTACATTGGCTCGACCCAACGAAGATCCCCATTTCATCGATCCTAAACCCAGCTTTATTCGAATTCTCAACAAAGCTGAACTGCTCATCCATGGAGGTGCAGAACTCGAAAACAGTTGGCTCCCTTCCCTCGTCCAGACCACCCGCAACCCAAAAATCCTTTCAGGCGGTTCGGGTTTGGTTGATGCTTCCAGTGGCCTTCAACTCCTCCAAAAAAACACCGGCAACACAGACCGCGCGAGCGGCGATGTCCATCTTTCTGGAAATCCACATTACCTACTCAGCCCTGATTTCGTCGCCACCGTTGCAACAAATATCACCCGCGCCTTTGCATCCGCAGATAGAGTCCACGAATCCAACTACGCGACCAATCTTGCGAAATTCATCACCCGACTTCAGACAAAGCAGCAATCATGGCGGGCAACTCTACAATCAGGCACCGGTAGTAAAGTGATCACCTACCATCACTCCTTCGATTACCTTTTATCAACGTTTAACTATCTGCTCGTCGATACCATCGAACCCAAACCCGGCATCGAACCTTCGCCAACTCACATCACCACGCTTATCCGTAAACACCGCGAAACAGGAGTCAAATACATCCTGATCGAACCCAACCGTGGACGCAAAACGCCCCAACGCCTCGCCGAAATCCTCAAAGCCGAAGTTATCGTCCTGCCACTGATGCCCGGCGCAGTCCCCAACACGGATGATTATTTTTTGTGGATGGACTATCTCGTCACCCGAATCGCCCCCGCACCGTGAACCAAACCGCCCCAATTTCCATTACCCAAGCAACGATTGGCTATTTTGACCGTGCCGTCCTTTCTAACGTGTCTTTTTCTGTGCCTCAAGGAGCCTTCAGTGCATTACTCGGTCCCAATGGTGCTGGCAAAAGCTCACTCCTCAAAACCCTTGCTGGCATCATTCCCCTACTCAGTGGCTGCCTAACCCTTTCAAGTCCTAACACCACCCTTGGCTACGTCCCACAACGCGAAACTCTTGATCCCATTTACCGACTCAACGCCTACGAAATTGTATTGATGGGATCCTATCAGCGCGTCAAACCATGGCGGAGAATCCCTCAGAGTATCAAATCGGAGGCTCATAACTGTCTCGCGGCGGCGGGGGTTCAGGATTTGGCTGATCGAACCTTTTCAGAACTCTCCGGAGGGCAAAAACAACGGGTGCTCACAGCGAGAGCCCTCCTCACCTCCCCTGACATCCTACTACTCGATGAGCCCACCGCTGGACTGGACCCAGCGGGTGCGGATGCTCTGGTTCAAATGCTCTCTACCCTTCACAAGGATCGAAATATCGCCATGCTCATGGTTACTCACGATCTAGGGCTCGTCCGAAAATATTTTTTAGATGCTACATGGGTTCACCAAGGCAAACTCCACCATGGACCCGTCGCAGAAATGCTCCAACCCCAAAACGTCGCCCATTTCCTAGGCATAGGCGAAATGTCCCCTGCCCTAACCGCATAAGCTATGGACACGTTGCTCGAAATTCTGTCCCCAGATTTTCTTCTCCGCAACGCGTTCCACGAAAATTTATTAGTTGGCCTGTGCTGCCCCTTGATCGGCCTCTTTCTAGTCTTTAGAAGGCTAGCGTTCCTCGGCGTCGCATTACCACAAGTCTCTACCGTTGGAATCGCCTTCGCGCTCTCTCCCTTAGGAGTTCAAGTCGCTTCCTTCTTGCACATTCTCGCAGGACACGGGGATTCCACCGAGATCCATGCCACAGAACAACAACTGCTGGCCCTCCTTGGATCTGTCACCGCCACGTTGATCGCCGTAATTGTTCTCGCGGTGTTAGAACGTCGCGGTCGCGGGGTTGTCGAAGGACGATTAGGAACCGTCTACGTGGTTGCCAGTGCGGCTGCCATCCTGCTCATCGCGAAAAATCCTCAGGCAGAACGCGGCTACCTGAACCTTCTTAAAGGCGAAATAATCGCCGTCTCCAACCACGAATTGCACCTCACCTTTTTCATCTTTGCTGCCGTCCTCACCACTCTATTCGTCTTCAAACGAGAAATTCTGCTCGTCTCAATAGATCCTGACATGGCTCTCACCTTGCGCAAAAACCTCCTCGCTTGGGATCTCCTCCTCTACATCCTCATCGGTTTCACCATTTCAGTGGCGGTCTTCAGCGTAGGACCGTTAGTCGCATTCGGTTTCCTCCTGATCCCTCCCCTCACCGCACACCTGTTCGGCCTTCAACTCCGCCAATTCGCCTTATTCTCTTCGATTACCGGATTAACCTGCGCACTCCTCGGATTCTGGGTCGCTTACCGATTCGACCTTCCCGTCGGACCTACTGATGTCGTCCTCCTAGGCCTTGTTTACACGATCGCTTTCATCGTAAAACGATTCACAAAATAAAAACGCCCGCCCCTG